>CAYMTD010000664.1:0-1510 GCA_964393245.1 uncultured Syntrophaceae bacterium | reverse complement strand
CGGATCCCCTCATTGATCAGCTCATGAGGGCTTCCGATAAGAGACAGGCAAGCGTAGAGATTGCTGGTAATCTCGTAAAAGCAATAAAACCGCTCTGCAGAGGTGTCCAGATCATTCCCATCGGATGGGAGAATTTGGTTCCAAGCGTGCTCGACTACGCGGGGCTGTAAGTCGTTAATTGGTGAATAGTGTTTGTGAATGGTCCATCCCGAACACAAATCACCAGCACGAGTCACCCCATGAAGAGCATGCTGCATTGATTATTTTTCAATTTACATCGAAAAGGCATGAAACCCGGTTCCCTTGTCAGCCCAAAGGGGTTATGTTACTTTGAAGATGAGATGCAAGCCAAGAAATCTTCCTCCTCAAGAAAGAGAAAGACTGCTCAGCCGCTCACCTTGATCCATCAAGGGGTGGGAGTGAGGATGTTTCAGTCCATCGCGGAATTGGGAAACGATGGCATCTTTGTCTTCAATCAAGATTATCGCATCGAATATGCAAATCGGATGGCCTCTGAGATCACCGGATATTCAAATGAAGAATTGACAAAGATGACGATCCTCTCCCTGCTGGGAAAACCGAACCAACCTCTCATCGAAGATATCTTCGCTCATCCCGAGCGCTACGGCGAGAAAACTTGTACCCAGATACGGTTGCTCACTTCTCAGGGGATGACCAAGGAGGTGGAGATCTGCATTGCTTTGGCCCAAACGCCTCGAGGGACCCGAAAGGGTTATGCCTATCTCAAGGATATCACCGAGTCGAAGCAGATGGAGCGAAGGCTTCGCGAGGCCACCCGGCAGTTTGAGAAGATCGCGGAGATGGGCGACGACGGAATCGTCGTCTTCGATCAGACCTTTAAGATCGTTTTCGCCAACCTGATGGCTTCAGAAATCATGGGGATCCCGAAGGAAGATCTCATCGGAAAAGACTTCTTCAGCGTGATCGGAAAAGAGGATAAGGAATTCCTTGAAGGAACGGTGACCCGGGGCGTTGGGATCGGCGAAAAACTCTGTACCGAAATGACGATTCTGACCCCAAAAGGTGAGGTGAAGGATGCGGAGGTCTGTATTGCTCTGGCCAAATCGGACGCAGGGGAAGTCAAGACCTATGCCTACATCCGTGACATTACGGCGCGTAAAAAAGTCGAAAGGGATCTCAGAGATTCCGAGGAAAAGTTGCGCACCCTCTTTGAACAGGTACGGCATGGTCTCTTCATCAGCTCGAAACAGGGGAAGTTCCTGGATTGTAATCAGGCCCTCCTCGACATGTTAGGTTATCCGACTAAGGAGGAGTTTCTGAGCATCGACATTGCCCGCAACCTCTACGCCAATCCCGAGGACCGGAAACGCTTCCAGGAGAGAATGGAAAAAGATGGCCATGTCAAGGACATGGAGGTGGAGTTCAAGAAGAGGGATGGTGAAAGAATCACGGTCCTGCTGACAGGCCATCCCATCAAGAATGAAAAAGGAGAGATTGTTAGCTACCAGGGAATCAACTTAGATATTAC
>CAYMTD010000663.1:0-1510 GCA_964393245.1 uncultured Syntrophaceae bacterium | reverse complement strand
AAAGGAACCTGGAAAAGAGGCGAGTTTCCCGGAGAGAATTCGGGAGCTCGTCGATTCCTTGGGAGGGCTCCGGATCGAGCAATCCTTTTTCTACAAGCAAGATGGGAACCGTGTGATCTACGCCGCTCTCTGGCCCTGGCGGTCCGATCCTTACAAGATAACTTTGAAGTCTGGTGTGGTCGAAGTGCTTCCCAAGGCCTGAATGCACCTCATACCCCATCCTCCACTCCCTTCCTGCCGGGTCCGATCATTAATCTTTTGCTTCTGTGACAGATCTCGCTGCCGGACAAAAATTTTCAAAAACCTGCCAATTTCTGTCAATTTCCAGAGCTGACAAATTTCTCTCGAAGCTAAAATGCCATTCATTATAAGAACTTATAAAGCATCTCCGTGGCACGAAAAATGCAAACTCCCACCTTCGCTCAAGACTTTTGGAACGAAGCAGGTTATACGGGCCACTTTGAAACAGGAGGTCTCTCATGGGCCGGAAGGTCTGTCTGACAGGAATCATTCTTTTTTTCTTTTTCACCTGTCTTACGACCGTAGCTGGCCAAAGCGATTTCCGGCCCGATTTGTCAAAAGAAGACGAGCTTTCCATCCGAAAAGGCTGGAACATATCCTCCTTTCAAGAAGCCCCTGCCTCTTCGGGAGGGAAATCATTTCCTCTCATCCTGCCTGGCAGGGAAGGTTCATTCGTTGAGACCTTGTCGCTTCCCGACCGTGGAGAATCTGACGACAATATTTATATCGAGTTCCTTCTCAGGGACCACCGGATGAACGAATTCGATTTCGATATCCCTATTGTCATCAACGCGCGGGTAGAGCAGTTCGTCGAGTGTTTTCAGACCACCTTTCGAGAGAGATTTGTCACCTGGCTCGCACGATCCCAGAAATACGTCCCTTTGATGAAAAACCTCTTCAGGGACCACGGCCTCCCCGAGGATCTGGTCTACATTGCGTTCATCGAGAGCGGATTTGACCCTTATGCTTATTCCAGAAGCAAGGCTTCAGGCCCATGGCAATTCATCTACCGGACGGGCAGGAAATATGGTCTCAAGGTGAACTGGTGGGTTGACGAGCGGAGGGATCCTGAAAAATCGACCCATGCCGCAGCTAAATACCTAAAGGACCTTTATGAGAGGTTCGAGTGCTGGTACCTTGCGGCTGCCGGTTACAACGCGGGGGAATACAAGATCATCAACGCGATGAAACGTTACCGCACTGTGGACTTCTGGAAACTGGCGGAATACCGGTATCTGAAACGAGAGACCAAGAATTATGTCCCCCAGATGATTGCAGCGGTGCTCATTGCCAAAGACCCGGAGAGATACGGATTCACGGACGTCGAATACGAGAAGCCTCTTCGATACGAAAAAGTCAGGGTCCCTGAACTGACAGGCCTTTCCTTGGTCGCCAAAGCCTGCGAGGCCTCGATTGAGGAGATCAAAGACCTTAACCCAGAGCTTCAAAGAGGGGTGACACCTCCGAACGAAGACGGTTATGAAATCAA
>CAYMTD010000662.1:0-1530 GCA_964393245.1 uncultured Syntrophaceae bacterium | reverse complement strand
GCTCATCGAAGGTTGGATCCTTTCCCAGAAGAGATTCTAAGGATTGAAAGATCTCATCTTCCGATCTCCCCTCCCGAACATCTGCTCGGACCTGCTCCACAATCTTTTCCACTTCTTCCATCGTCACCTCTTGTTCCCATAATAACTTTTTCAGACTATCTTTATCCCTGAATCGCAAAGAAGTTTATCTCCCCAGGTCAGGGGAGGAGTGTTTGCTGAATCGTCAAGATCATCGTCATCGACAGGTTGACAAACAGGGTATTCTGGCAGAGGACCTCGAGCCTCCTCCGATCCCTGTAATTTTCTCTCCATATCTCAATCACGTTCCAGAGAATGAGTGCCAGAGGAATTCCTGCAAGGATGAAAACCCAGAGGGGCGTCCGCTCAAATTTCGTTAACACCTTGGAGAAGGAAAGTCCGGCCAATACCGAGAGGCTGAGATAGAATTCCCCGGCCCTCTCCCTGCCGAAACGCACCACTAAGTTTTTCTTTCCGATCGCTCGATCCGCCTCTTCGTCTGGAAATTCATTGATCAGGATCACATTAAAAATAGAGAGGCTCACAGGAATTGAAAAAAGAAGGACCTCAGAGCTGAAGAATCCGGCGAAGAGATAGAACCCTGTCGCAATGGGCAGCCAGCCGTAACAGAAACCGATGAGAATCTCTCCCATGCCGTGATACGAACATCGAAAAGGTCTTTCGGAATAGAAATATCCGAAGAAGATGCCAAGCCCTCCCAGGAAAAGCGTCCAGGGACCCGTCTGGTAACAGAGGTAGATCGTCAATCCGCTGACGCAAGCAGCCACCAAACATCCGTATCCCAGCAGCACAGGGACCCATACTGGCAAGGCTCCTTCCACGAGAACTCTCGAACCACCTGAAAAACGATTAAACCCTTCATTGATTCGATCGCCTTCCAGATCGTTCCGTTCTGCCAGATAATAGGTCATCCACATGATGAGAATGACAGCGCCTGACGAAAGGAGATAAAGCCCCAGGGGGCCCGTATGTCCCCATCGCCAGGCCAGGACGAATCCCAAAATCAATGGAAGGACCCCTACGGAAAGAAAGGGAACCCGGGAGAGCCTCCACCACGCAGTCAAGTATGAACGTAATCTCTTTAAACGAGACTCCATGCGGTTCTCATCGCGCACAGCGAAAGGGACGCATCGAAATTCCAATCACCAAATCCCAAGCTCCAAATGATTCCCAATAACCAATAATCAGACAGCCTTTGGTCATTGGAATTTGGTTATTGGTGATTATTTGGATCTTGGTGCTTGGTTATTGTGCGCATAGAAGGGGCGCAGGCTCCAATATAACTTAACCCTTGGTCTGGTGATTGCACCATTCTCTTGCATTTTGGAACATCCGAATCCAAGGGGATGCCTTCAGCCTCTTGTTCAGATCCTCTGGCATCCATGGCCACTGCCATTTTAGAAAGGCTCGCTCTGGATGAGGCATCACCGCGAGATGTCGCCCATCGGGCGAACAGAGGCCCGCTATCCCAAAAGGGGACCCATTCGGATT
>CAYMTD010000661.1:0-1532 GCA_964393245.1 uncultured Syntrophaceae bacterium | reverse complement strand
GGCCGACCTCCTGCTCCCAAGGCAGGCGCGCTAACCAGGCTGCGCTACGCCCCGACGGGTTCAAATCCCAATAACCAAATTTCAAGCACCAAATAAACTCCAATAACCGAATTACCCGATAAAACAAATGGAGATTTAACACATTCTAAGAAATATTCAAACCGTGATCTTGTCCGTGCTATGCCATACCTTTGATCAATCTTCTCAGTTTCCTCAGGGCCTTTCCTCTATGACTGATTCGGTTCTTCTCTTCAATCGAGAGTTGGGCCATGGTCTTTCCGTACCTTGGCAGGATGAAAAGAGGATCATATCCAAATCCCCTCCTCCCCACCTCTCTGAAGCCGATCCTGCCGCTGCACGTTGCTTCGGTCACCGCCTCTCTTCCGTCAGGGGAGACAAGAGCTATCGCACACCTAAATCTTGCTCCTCTTCTTGAGATGGGAATTCCTTCCATCACTTGGAGGAGCTTTCGATTATTTTCCTTAAATGATACCCTCTCTCCAGCGTATCTTGCGGAACGAATTCCGGGTTGCCCTTGAAGGGCATCCACCTCCAAGCCCGAGTCATCCGCAAGGGTCAAGCGGCCGAAAGTTTTTGAATAAAAATATGCCTTCTTTAAGGCATTCTCGCTAAACGTCCTGCCGTCCTCCTTGATTTCGGGGACGCGAGCAAAATCGTTCAATGAAAAAATCCGGAGACCCAGGCCCTTCAAAGCCTTCCGAATTTCACGCATCTTGCCCTTATTCTTCGTGGCAACGAGGAGCTCCAGCCGTTTTCTAATCTTTCCCCTTCCCCCTTAGGGCTCTCTTCTGAATCGCAGCGAGTTCCCGGATCCCTCTCTGGGCCACTTTCGTCAGCTCATCTAACTCTTTTCGGGTGAACACGGCTTCTTCGGCTGTTCCCTGAACCTCTACAAATTTCCCCGAGCCGGTCATCACCACATTCATATCAACCTCGGCCCTCGAATCCTCGTCATAATTCAGATCCAGAAGAACCATCCCGTCCACTCTTCCCACACTGATGGCAGCCACAGAGTCTCTAACCGGCACTTTTTCAATCATACCCGCTTTGACCATCTTCCGGAAGGCATCCACCAATGCCACGTAGGCACCGGTAATCGATGCCGTCCTCGTCCCGCCATCCGCCTGCATCACATCACAGTCGATCCAGATCGTCCGCTCCCCAAATCCACCGAGATCGGTAACAGATCTCAAAGACCGGCCGATCAACCTCTGGATCTCAAAAGCCCGACCGCTTCCACGGCCGGTCATGGAATCCCGCGTCGTCCGGGTATGCGTGGAGCGGGGAAGCATCGCATATTCTGCTGTGATCCAGCCCTTTCCGGTATTTCTTAGAAATTGGGGAACTCTCTCTTCAATGCTGGCCGAACAGATGACCTTCGTATCCCCCATTTCGATCAGGACCGAACCCTCTGCGTGCTTCAAATAATTTCTCGTAATCGTAACCGGCCGCAGGATATAGGGACCTCTCCCGTCAATTCGTTTCACTCAGGATCTCCTCTTTAAAATATC
>CAYMTD010000660.1:0-1540 GCA_964393245.1 uncultured Syntrophaceae bacterium | reverse complement strand
TGTGGATTGAGCCAGTCCTCGTCAAAGGCAAATCTGAGGAATCCTCTTTTGTCGTAGTCGGACCGGCGGACCATCTGTTCAGCTACCTCCCGGCTGACTCGTTTTTCCTCCCTCACCCGCTCGATCCTCTTCTCCACGGAGCCCGTCAATAGAACATGAAAGGCGCAATCAAAGGAATGAAGCAGAAGTTGGCTTCCCCTTCCAAAAAAGACCGCATCCCCCTTTTTCGCTACTTCAAAGATGACAGACTGCAACCGATTGAGATAGATTTTTGGCCTCTCGCTGAAGATTTTTTCAAATAAGGTAGGCCCCTTTTCATTCAATTTTTTCACATCTTCAAGAAACCCCATTTCCTCGGCCACCTTAAACAGCTCCCCCTCACCATAATAGGTGTAGCCCAATTTTTTGGCCACCTGCCTTGCAATCTTTTCACCATGGGTTCCAAGCATCTCAGAAATCGTAATAAAATACATAAAAACCACGCTCCTTTCTTTAGCTACAAACACCCGAGATTATAATACCAATCCATTTTAAAAATGGCCATCCCATTGCACCTTGTCAAGGGTGAAGTCCGGCAGCGGTCCAGAGAGCGCTTTATATGGTTCTCTGCTTTCGCGGCGACAGGTCTGGATTCCTGCTTTCGCAGGAATGATTTTAGAGGTGGCGTTTATTCTTTGAGTGTTGAGAGGAATTCTCTGAAGGGTCATGCTGAATTCATTTCAGCATCTCTTCGATCAAGGGACGGCACAATACCCCGTTGAGCCCAATTGCCATGCATCACGGGTCGGTGAGTCATCTTCTTCTTTTAACTCTTTTTTTGGGGGCGATCATGGATTGCGCGTCAAGGAGGTGGCTCAGATCCTTCTTACTGAATAGCTTTTCTTCCTGCAGCACCTGTCGAATTGTTTTTTGCTGTTCGTAAGCTTTTCTGGCGATACGGGCTGCTTCATCATAGCCCGTTCTTGGTGCCAGAGCCGTTACTAAGGCAAGACTTTTCTCAATCATCTCCTCACATCTCTCTGGGTCAGCCTCCAGTCCTTCGATGCATCTTGACGTGAAATTCAGGGCAACATTTGAAAGGAGGCGAATGGAATGAAGAAGATTGTGAGCAATCAATGGCATCATCGTATTGAGTTCAAAATGTCCTCCCAGCCCTCCCAGGGTGATCGCGGTATCGTTTCCAATCACCTGTGCACAAACCTGGACCACAGATTCGGGAATCACCGGGTTGACCTTCCCTGGCATCATGGAGGAGCCCGGTTGGGTTTCCGGAAGGCGGAGTTCTCCAATGCCGCAACGGGGACCAGAGGCCATCCACCGGATGTCGTTAGCGATCTTCATGAGGCTGACGGCCACGGTTTTTAGCGCTCCGCTCATTTCAACCAGGGCATCCTTGGCTGCCTGAGCTTCAAAATGGTCAACGGCCTCACGGAAAGATTCTCCTGTCCTTTCGTTGATGATGGAGATAGTCTTCTTAGCAAATGCGGGATGGGTATTCATTCCTGTCCCAACGGCTGTTCCTCCTAAAGGGAGCTCATAA
>CAYMTD010000659.1:0-1547 GCA_964393245.1 uncultured Syntrophaceae bacterium | reverse complement strand
AAAAAGAAGGGCGTTCTCGTGGCGCTCCGGAGACTGGGACGTCGTGCTGTGAGAAAGCTTCTGGAGGAGAAAGGTCCTGAGATAAAGGGGAAAAAGATCGTTCGGCGCAGGCGCAAAAGGGTGAAAAAATGATTCAGTTCAGTGTCTTGCTTTTGGTCTTTCTCGCCCTTTTTTTATTGCGGTCTGTGACTCAATTTTATCTACACCGGTTCAACCTGGCCCATCTCCACCAATACGGGACGACTGTTCCCGCAGTTTTTCAGGATACAGTAAATCAGGAGACCTTCAAAAAGATTTCCGACTACACGATTGATTCCGATCGTTTCCACATGGTTGATTCCCTGGTACACCAGGGACTCTACCTGTTGGTCTTGCTTTCAGGCTTCTTGCCTTGGCTCATGAAAATTCTTCAATCTCGGGGAATTGGATCAATTGTTGAAGGGTTGACCTTTTTTGCCCTGCTTTCGCTCTTGGCAAATCTGTCTCGCATCCCGTTCAGCTTATACGATACGTTTGTCATCGAAGAGCGATATGGATTCAACCGAATGACCCTCCGGATGTGGGTCTCCGACCTATTAAAAAGTGTGATAATTCAATTCCTCCTGGGAGGTTTGCTCCTGTGGCTCTTGCTAACCTTAATGATTCATGGCGGAGAGGCCTGGTGGCTATGGGCCTGGATGCTGGTGGGATCTTTTGAATTGATGGTGCTATGGCTCTACCCGGTGGTCATTGCTCCTCTCTTTAATAAATTTGAACCGATCCAGAACTTGGGGTTAGTCGAGCAGATTAGAGATTTGATGAAGAGGGTTGGACTCCGCGTCAAAGCTGTCCTCAGGATGGATGCAGGAAAGCGCAGCAAACATACGAATGCCTATTTCACTGGCATTGGTAAGACGAAGCGGATCGTCCTCTTTGATACCCTGTTAGAATCTCATCCAGAAGAAGAAATCTTAGCTGTCTTGGCCCATGAGGTTGGCCATTGGAAAAAAAGACACGTGCTCAAACAGATCATCCTTCTTGAGGCCCTCTCTTTTGCCATCTTCTATGTGGTCAGCAAATTGCTAAAATGGCCTCTGCTTTATCGGACTTTTGGTTTTGACGAGCCCACAGTTTATGTGGGAATATTCCTGATTGGAGCCATTCTCAGCCCGCTGGGCTACTTTTTTCAACCTTTGGAGTCGGCCATTTCGAGAAGGTTTGAGCGCGAAGCAGACGATTTCGTCTTGGAGTTGACGAAAACAGCAGAACCGATGTGCCGTGCACTGAAGCGATTGGCCTCAGACAACCTGGCCAATCTGATTCCCCACCCTCTTTATGCATGGTTTTACTATTCCCATCCTCCGTTGGTCGAGCGAATTGAGAGACTCTCGGCCCAGGAGAAGATGATGGCGAGATGACGCGATAGGGAGATAAAAAGGCAGGAGAATTAAGGATTTCATGAATTTCCGGACACGAGGTACGGACACGGTCCCGTCATTTTAAAGGAGAAGACATGGACCTCAGAGTATTTGAAAAGATGAATCCATCGGAACTCAGGAGCTACCTTC
>CAYMTD010000658.1:0-1551 GCA_964393245.1 uncultured Syntrophaceae bacterium | reverse complement strand
CCATGGAAGCCGAGAGGGAGATTCTGGATCGGTACCGGGTTCGCTTCATGAAGGATAAGATCGGAGAATCATTTAAAGGGGTGATCAGTGGTGTCACGGCCTTCGGCTTCTTTGTGGAGCTCCAGGATATTTTCGTAGAGGGGCTGGTGCGGGTGACGAGTCTTTATGATGACTATTATCAATATCATGAGAAACGGTATTGTCTGATTGGAGAGAGGACTCATAAAACATTTACGATCGGCGATGAGGTGGTGGTGAGAGTCGACCGAGTCGATGTGGAGCGAAGGCATATCGATTTTGGGCTGATCCAAAAAATAGATAGGGAGAAAGGGAATAGGGAGATGAGGGGAGGGAGGGTGGACGGAGGAACAGTTTGACAAAAAAGCGTGGGATGATAAAATTCCTTTCCGGGGTCAGGAGAAACAGCATGAAAAGGATAAGAGAGCAGATCAGGGACATTGCTTCTGGGTACGGCCTCCAGATTATTTACGCTTTTGGAAGCAGGGCAAAAGAGGCTTTGGACCTGGTCGAGGAAAGGATCGAACATCTTCCTTCTACGCTAACCGATTTGGATCTAGGGGTGAAACCCGTGAAACCCCTCACCGTGGAAGAAAAGGTTATGATTGCCATCTTCTTTGAAGACCTCTTTGATGTGCCCCGGGTAGATTTGGTTGTTCTTCCAGAAGCTCCCGTTTTCTTGGCTTTTGAAATTGTGACGGGAGAGATTCTTTATATGCAGGATTCCACGTATGAAGCGGAATATCAGCTCTACATCATGCAGCAGGCTGCGGATCTCCTTCCCTATGAGCGGGTGAAGCAAAGAATGATCATGGGTGATCAATATGAGTCCCGGAGATGTTGATTCAAAAGTGGTCGCACAATGTGCTTTTTGGATCCTTCAAATGATGGATTCTCTTAAGGATCTACAGCTTGGAGAGAAAGCAGCTTTTTTGCCAGAGAGACACAAAATTGCAGCAGCAGAATCCTACTTAAGACTTGCCTTAGAGGCACTCTTTGACATCGGAAGGCACATTCTTGCAAAGAGGTTCGCTTACCCGGCGACAGAATATATAGAGATTGCCAAAGGCCTTTCCGAGAATAAAGTTCTGGTTGAAAAAGAGGCGGAGTTAATGAGAAAAATGGCAGGTTATCGGAACCAGATGGTTCACTTCTACCATGAGATAACCCCAGAAGAACTTCACGAGATCTGTCTTTACCACCTTGATGAAATCAAGTTGCTCGTTGAGAGACTGGTGCAATGGACAAAAGAACACCAGGATAGCGCGATAAATTAAACCTAAATTGAGCGATTTATTATCCGAAATGTAGCCGCAACCCTTAGGTTGCGTGATTTTATCGGGAACGATTTCTCACCCAACGGGTGAGAGGAAACCGCAGGCTAAAGCCTTCGGCTACAGGTTCCTTTCAAAAGAATCGCTCAATTTAGGTTTAAATAAGGGCACAGTGGCTCTCTTGATACGTTCGACGGCGCCAAGCCCCGATTTTTAAATCGGGGTAAAAAGCGCCGCTCAGTATCAACCCTGAGCATAC
>CAYMTD010000657.1:0-1552 GCA_964393245.1 uncultured Syntrophaceae bacterium | reverse complement strand
CCTGCCATGGCTGAGACCACGACAACAACCTGATGACCCTGATTCTTGGTTCTGACGACCCTTGCGGCTACATTCTTAATCCTTTCCGTATCTCCCACCGAGGTCCCGCCATACTTTTGAACGATCAAAGCCATCCTCTAACCTCCATTTCAGATTGCAGATTGAAGGACTTAGATCTAAAGTCTTAAATCTAACCAAAAATATTTGAAATTTCTCCTCACCCTTCCCCTCTCCCCAGCAGGGAGAGGGAGGGGGTGAGGGGGCACTTCTTGAAAAAAGTTAGAGATAAATTCTCAGACTTCAATATGTAAGAATCTAAAATCTCAAATCTATTTGCTATTGCCCCCATTTCCAATTGTGGAGTGTTGATTGCGGATTGCGGAATGATCAAGGCTAAAGCCTTGAGTTCCGTAACTCAGCCCTTCAGGGCTGAAGTTCTCCATTCCGAATCCCGAAATCGGACATTTTCCTCATCAGTTGTTCGTATCGGTTTCCCTTCGAAATGATCTCAATCGACCGGGTATTCTTTCCGGTGTAGTGGATCTTTACCCAAACCAACTCCTCCGGAAGCAAAGAGGGGATCCTGTCTCCCCACTCGATGGCTGTGATTCCATCTCCGCGGATATATTCCTCCAGACCAAGGCCTTCCGCTTCCTTTTCCGATTCAAGGCGATAGAGGTCGACATGATAGAAAGGGATTTTTCCTGGGTATTCGTTGATGAACGTAAAGGAAGGACTTGAAACGTATATGGCTTTCTCAATACCCACCCCCTCCGCCATCCCTTTGATGAACTGAGTCTTCCCCGTTCCCAATTCACCGACCAGCGCAACGACATCCCCTGGTTGAAGAAGACGGCCGAGACGCTTACCCATTCGAATTGTCTCTGAGGTGTTGCTGGTCTGAAAGACCATCTTGTAATTTGAGATTTCAGATTTTAGATTTCGAATTTATTTCAATCTGCAATCTGCAATTTGAAATCTGCAATTGGCGGTTAGGCTTTATATTTAAAATCATCGGGGTTCAGATTCTCCAACCATTCTTTTAATTGATCTCCTTCTTTTTCCATATCAATCGTTTTTGCCTTTTCGATCACCTGATCCGAGACGAAAATGGGGGCGTCCACGGCAAGGGCGATGGCGATGGCATCGCTGGGACGAGAGTCAATGATGATCTCATCGCCTTTTCGGTTGAGGTAGATCAGAGCGTAATAGGTATTTTCCTTCAGGTCGTTGACCACAATCTTGATCACTCTTGATTCGAGGTTATCCAGAATGCTGTGGATTAGATCGTGCGTCATGGGCCGCTGGGAGCCTATCTTCTTCAGCTTCATGGCTATAGCGTTTGCCTCAAAAGGACCGATCCAGATGGGGAGACCTGTCTTATTTGCGAGGTCCATCAGGAGGACCACGAAGCCATTGGATGTGGAATCGAAGGTCAAAAACTTTACTTTCATCTCAACATACATCGGGTCTCTCCTTTGTGGGTCAGATCCCACCCATTGAGGGAATGGCCCCGCTGTTCAACGCGAAAGGCGAAATCTCAAAGAAGCCC
>CAYMTD010000656.1:0-1556 GCA_964393245.1 uncultured Syntrophaceae bacterium | reverse complement strand
ACCGGACTCCAAATCCGGGTGATGGGGGTTCAAATCCCTCCTGGCCTGCCACGTATCTTACCCAATGGGTAGCCTGCCATACGCTACAAGAGGTGTATGGCAGGCCGTTTCTATGATGGGGGAAAGATATGGCTTTTTCGACCCGAGAGAAGTATGAAGGAGCCATTCAATTCTTGAGAGAGGTTAAAACCGAGCTGAAAAAAGTGACCTGGCCTTCGAGGAAGGACACGCTCGCCGGGACGGCTGTCGTTCTGGTAGCCGTCTTTGTCATTGCTCTTTTTCTGGGGATTGTCGATTCAGGGTTATCCGCACTCATCCGGGAGTTATTGAAGAGGGCGGTTAGCTGAGGAGCGGGTCGCAGAGGATTCATGGCACAAAAATGGTACGTCGTCCATACTTATTCGGGCTTCGAAAATAGGGCGAAGCAGAACTTGGAAGAGCGCGTCAAGAATCTCGGCAAGGGGGACTACTTTTCCAATATACTCGTTCCTACGGAGACAGTGGTGGAATTGGTCAAAGGGAAGAAGAAGACGTCTCAGCGAAAAATCTTTCCCGGGTATATTTTGGTACAGATGGAATTGAATGAAGAGACATGGCATATCGTCAAAGATACACCGAAGATAACCGGTTTTGCCGGAGACAGTACCAAGCCGATTCCGATCTCGGAGAAAGAGGTGGAGGAGATTATGTCCTCCATGAAGGAGGGGGTGGCGAAGGCAAAATCAAAGGTCTCCTTCAATGTCGGCGATAGCGTCAGGGTCATCGACGGTCCATTTGTCAACTTTATCGGGACGATCGAAGAGGTCAAACCTGAGAAGAGGAAGCTGAAGGTTTTGGTCTCCATCTTCGGGAGGTCGACTCCCGTTGAGTTGGACTTCATACAGGTGGAAAAGAATTAATGGAGTGAGACATGGCAAAGAAAGTGGTGGCAATGGTGAAGCTTCAGATTCAGGCAGGACAGGCCAATCCGTCTCCTCCGGTGGGGCCGGCGCTGGGACAGCATGGGGTTAATATCATGGAATTCTGCAAAGCCTTTAATGCCAGGACCCAAGGACAGGAGGGGATGATCATCCCTGTGGTCATCACCATCTTCTCCGACCGGTCGTTCACCTTCATCACGAAAACGCCACCGGCCTCCATTCTCCTGAAGAGGGCAGCAAAGATCGTTAAGGGCTCTGGAGAACCCAATCGGAATAAAGTGGGTAAGGTCACCCGGGAGCAGATTCGGGAGATTGCCCAGATCAAATTGAAAGACCTCAACGCGGTTAATTTGGAAGGAGCCATCCGAACGATTGAAGGAACGGCTCGAAGCATGGGTCTTGAGGTTGAGTGAGAGACGAAGATGGCACACCAAGGGAAAAAATATATTGAAGCGAAGGGTAAGGTGGATCGGACGAAGCGGTATGAACTCGAGGAAGGAGTGAGACTCCTTCTGGAGACTCACTATGCCAAGTTCGATGAAGGTGTGGATCTGGCGATTCGCTTGGGGGTCGATCCCAAAAAATCAGACCAGATGGTTCGTGGAACCGTTGTGCTTCCCCACGGGACGGGAAAGA
>CAYMTD010000655.1:0-1561 GCA_964393245.1 uncultured Syntrophaceae bacterium | reverse complement strand
TGCGTCCCTCTGGAAGAGGTCACGGAATATCGTCAGACCAGTGGAACCACAGGAACACCAGTCTACCAGCCCGATACCTGGCAGGACTGGGAATGGTGGGCCGAGGCATGGGCCTATCTGCTCTTTGCACAGGGGTACCGAAAGACGGACAGGGTCTTCATTCCTTTTGGATATAATATCTTCGTTGCCTTCTGGGCAGGCCATTATGCGGCTGAGAAGATCGGTTGTGAAGTGGTTCCAGGCGGCGTTCTTGACACAGAAGCCCGCATCCTCAAAATCCAAGAACTTCGGGCCAGTGCTATGATGGCTACGCCAACTTACGTATTGGGAATGGCCGACACGGCAAAGAAAAAATTGGGGATCGATCCGGCGAGGGATCTTACGATTCGAAAGATCACCTGCGCAGGCGAGCCTGGGGCCAGCATCCCTTCTACAAAAAAGAGAATGGAAGAGGTCTGGGGAGCCAAGGTCTATGACCATGTAGGTGCCACCGAGATCGGGGCATGGGGTTTCGAATGTACGGCTCAACCCGGTGGCCTTCATGTCAACGAGACCCTCTTCCTCACTCAGCTTGAAGACATCGAGACGGGAGAGATCATTGAGCAGCCGGGGAGAAAGGGGAAGATCGTCATCACCGCCCTGGACAGAATCGCTCAGCCCTGTATCCGATTCGACTCCAAGGATGTAGCTGAGTGGGCAGAGGAACCCTGTCCTTGTGGAAGGACTTTCCGCCTCATCAAAGGGGGAGTGATTGGAAGAGCCGATGATATCACCAAAATCAAGGGCGTTTTGGTGGCTCCCTCTGCGATTGAAGAGGTGGTCCGGTCAATCAAAGGGCTAAGTAATGAGTTTGAGATTGTGGTTACCAAAAAGGGTGACCTCGACGACATCACCTTAAAAATAGAAATTTTGCCTGAAGAGGAAGGAAATCGCGACGCCATCCTCACCCAATTAAGGGATCAGCTTCGCTTGAAGACGAACCTGGGTTACAACATTGAAGTCCACCCCTACGGAACTTTACCCCGGTATGAAGTGAAGGCAAAAAGGTTCAAAGACTTGAGGAAACATGGATCGTAAGAACGAAGCGCCAAGTACCAAGCACCAAATAACAAACAATTTCCAATAACCCAAATCCGAAACAGCCCCTCACTCCCCCTCTCCCCTCGGGGGAGAGAGATGGGGTGAGGGGGGACGAGGCCGGAACCTGGATATATGAGAGGAGGTGATCTATGAACCGAAGGGAGATAAAAAAATTGGATACCAGGATCAAGGCCATCAAGAAGGCAGCACTGGAGTTGAAAAAATTCTCAGGTGGGATACAGGCAGTGGATCGGAACGCAGAACGAATCCTCGCCTCCGTGAAAATGTTGGAGATCAACATCTCGGATCTTCTGGATTGAAGACTTGAGATTTTAAATCCCTGCCTGCGGCAGGCAGGTGCAATCCTCAATCCTCAATCTGAAATGTCCTCATTAGAGTCGCATTCCTCTTGGAACGACTACGATCCCTGAACCGGTTACGGTAAATCGCCTGGCATCCTCATCCAGATCGTATCCAATTT
>CAYMTD010000654.1:0-1575 GCA_964393245.1 uncultured Syntrophaceae bacterium | reverse complement strand
ATGAGATTCTGAACCGGAGTTTAGATAAAATCATGGAGATGACAGAAGTCAGATCCGCGGGGGTCTATCTTTTGGATGAGCAAAAGAGTGACCTCATCTTTGTCGCCCATCGTGGGTTTTCGAAAGTCTTCCTGAAGGGGATGAAGCGGATAAGGTTGGGCGAGGGGGCCACGGGTCGGGTCGCTCAATCCGGGGAGCCGGAATTCATCGATGACTATCCTCAATACCCCGGAGCCATTTCGCTGGCTATTGAGGAGGGATTGAAGTCGATCGTGGTCGTCCCCCTCTTGTCGCGGGACAAAGTCTATGGAACATTAAACATTGCCAGAAAGGAATCCCATCGATTTACCCCCTTTGAAAAGAATCTCTTCACCGCCATCGGTCAGATCATCGGAGGGTCGATTGAAAGGGCTTTTCTCTACTCGGAAAATGTCAAACGCCTCGAAGAGCAAAAGATCCTTTTTGCCGTCAGCCAAGAGATTGCTTCGAAACTTGAATTGAGAGTAATCCTTCAGAAGATCATGGAAAAGGCCATCGAGCTTCTCGAAGGGGAAGCTGGGGAGATCGTTCTCTGGGATAGCCGGAAACAGAATTATGCAATCGCTATTGTTCAAAGGATTCCTGAGTCGTTGATTGGAAGGGAGCTTTCCTCTCCATCAGATGGCATTGTGGGTGAGATTATTACGAACAAAGTGCCTGTCCTCATTCATGATTATGAGCACCACAGTGGGCGATGGAGGGAATTGGATCCCTATCATCTGAAAGCAGTGGTGGGGGTTCCTCTGAATGTCAGGGAGATGATCATTGGAGCAATGGTGATCGGCACCTCCGACCCGAACAAACGCTTTCAGCAGAAGGATGTCGATCTGCTTTTCAGCTTTGCCAATCAAGCGGCCATTGCCATCGGAAATGCTAAACTCTATGAAGATTCACTACAGAAAATTAAACAATTGACCATCCTCTATGAAGTGGGGAAGACCCTTTCCTCTACGCTTGATCTGGACGAGTTGCTTCAAAAGTCCCTGGAACTCCTCCGGGATCGCTTTGGATATCCCCTCTGTGTCATTCTCCTGCTGGATAAGGAAAAAGATGAACTCTATGTTAAGCAGGTCATCGGGAGAGATTTCGAAGAGGTGAAGGATTTGCGATTTCGCGTCGGGGTGGACGGTATTGTCGGGTGGGTGGCCAGAACAGGCGAGGCTTATTATGCTCCGAATGTGTCGAGAGAACCGAAGTATATCATCGGATTGCCGCAAATCAAATCGGAAGCTGCTTTTCCACTCAAGATTAGGGATCAAGTCATTGGGGTTCTTGATGTGGAAAGCGACGAATTTATGGCGTTCGATGAGGAAGACCTGAAGGTCCTTGCTTCTCTGGCAAGCCAGGTGAGCATTTTTATTGAGAACGCCCAGCTTTTTCGTCAATTGAAGCAGACGCTCAAAGACCTGAAACAGGCCCAGGATCAGATGGTCCAGGCCGAAAAATTGAGGGCCATGGGAGAGATGGCCAGCGGTGTGGCCCACGACTTTAATAATCTTTTGGCCGTTATCCTGGGAAACATCCAACTTTTGCTCC
>CAYMTD010000653.1:0-1579 GCA_964393245.1 uncultured Syntrophaceae bacterium | reverse complement strand
GAGCCCAACAAACGCAGAGAGCCGATCGAACATCTTTGCCACCACTTATTCAATGCGGGGAAGCCGGCGGACATCCCTCCAGATATCATTGAGGTTATTTCTGCGCCGGGAAAGCTGAGAGAGGTTCGAGAAGTGATACGGGAGATGCTTCGAACATCCCAGGAAAAGGGGATTGCCTTTCACGAAATAGGGGTGCTGATTCGTTCGCCCGAGGCGTATTCGCGTCTCTTTCGGGAAATGTTGGGCGGGCTTGGAATCAATCCTTACCTCCGTGAAGGGCTTCCCTTGAATGCGACCCACGCCGGCCGAAGCTTGTTGATGCTTTTAAATATGATGAATCGGAATTTTTCAAGACAGTCTGTGATTGAATTTGCCACTTTTGCAAGATTACCTTCTGACCGATTTTCTACGGAGAAAGGATTTCGCCTCGCCCCTGCCCAATGGGATGCTCTTTCCATCCATGCGGGCGTCGTTGAAGGTCAGAAAGAATGGGAAGAAAGACTTATGCGGCTTAGGGAAAACTGGTATAAAAAAGGGGAGGAGGAGGAAGAAGAGAGTGAAGGAAGCAGACGCTTCCATAAGGAAGATCGTGTTGCCCTGGATCAGTTGATCCGGTTCACCCAAGGGCTTTTCAAATATCTTCAACCCTTGGGAGCATCCCGTACCTGGAATGGAAAGGGGGCCGCTCTACTGAACGCCTTTGATGGCCTGGTGCAACAAGATGAAACGAGTATCCTTGTCAAGCAGGCGGTGAAGATGCTTTCTGAGCTCGATGCCACTGGCATCCCTGCATCCCAGGGAGATTTTACACGTTTGGTCGAAGAGGTGCTACAGGAAGTTTTCCTCCCCACTGGAAAATTTCAGCGAACCGGTCCAACCGTGGTCGATCTGATGGCAGCCCGTGGTGTCCCCTTTAAAATGGTCATCATCCCGGGCATGGCGGAAAAGTTTTTTCCACCTCTGATACGGCAAGATGCAATCCTGCTGGACCATGAGCGAAAGATCCTGAACCGTTTTTTTGGTGGAAAAGATACAGAACCTTTGCCATTAAAAACAGAGGGTCGACTCGAAGAAGAGCGCCTTCTCTACCGGTTGGCTATCGGCGCTGCCAAAGAAAAGTTAATTCTCAGCTTTCCCAGAATAGAAATCGGGACGGGGAAGGAACGCCTGCCCTCATCCTTCTTGCTCGCTTCTGTGAGGGCACTTACCGGGGAGGGTACGGATTTTCAGAAGCTTGAAAAGTTCCCTGGATTTATCCGCATCGCTCTATCGGACATCGCTGTGAGATCCCCTGAAAGAGCTCTGGATGAAGTAGAGTTTGATCTCTCAACCGGACGGCAAAAGCTGGACCAAAGGGAAGCAGAGGCATTGCTTTATCTCCTGGAGGTTTCCCCTTTTTTTGCCCGGGGCCTTCTGCTCGAATCCTCCCGCTGGGGGAAAAAGATCTTCACAGGTTTTGAAGGCGTCCTCTCTTCGAAAGAGGCTCTCCAGATTCTGCAGGAGCGGTATTCGATCTTTAAGAAGACTGTTTCCCCCACACGACTTGAGGTCTATGCCTGCTGCCCCTATCAATATCTTG
>CAYMTD010000652.1:0-1596 GCA_964393245.1 uncultured Syntrophaceae bacterium | reverse complement strand
TCACGAACGCCCGTGAGGCTATTCAGGAAATGGGAAAGGTGGGCGTGGATCCCACAGGCATGAAGCTGATGAAGGGGAAAACCCTTCATTACAACCTTAAGGTGGAGGGCATCAATCCTCGAACAGCCAATCTTCTCAAGCAGGAAATGCTGTCTCTGGGTGGGGATGCGGCCCTCGACAAAAGGGGTCTCGATTGCAGCACTTCATCGACGGATGCCCTCCTGATGGGGACGGAGAAGCAGTTTGAAAAACTCTCTTCAAAATTAGAACAATATCCTCACCTGAAGCCCATCGGACAATTCCTCAGGGAAATTCTCAGAAACCTATCTAGGACTCATTATATCCTGCGCTGTCGAAAAAGGACATTCGCCATAGGAAGACGGACGCTTCTCATGGGGGTCCTCAATGTCACTCCTGATTCCTTCTCTGATGGCGGCCTCTTTTTTGACAAAGAGAAAGCCGTTGCCCAGGGACTGAAAATGGTTGAGGAAGGAGCCGATTTCATTGACATCGGTGGGGAGTCGACTAGACCCGGTTCTAAACCCCTCGAATTGGATGAGGAGCTCCGCCGCGTGATGCCCGTCATTGAATCTCTTGTGAAAGAAACGGATACTCCCATCTCGATCGATACGTACAAATCGGCTGTTGCTCGAAAAGCGATTGAGGCGGGAGCCCAAATGATAAATGATATCAGTGGCCTACATTTTGACCCCTCGCTCTCAGAAGTGGCAGCTAAAGAAGATGTCCCTCTTGTGCTTATGCACATTCGCGGAAATCCGGAAACCATGCAGAAAGACATCCATTATGAATCTCTTTTTTCTGAAATAATTCAATACCTTAAAGACTCTATACAAAGAGCTCAATCAGCGGGCGTAGACCCCGAACAGATCATCGTTGACCCTGGGATAGGATTTGGGAAGACGGTGGAGGATAACCTCCTCATATTAAAAAATCTTCAAGAATTTAAAATACTTGGAAAGCCTTTGCTCTTAGGAACGTCTCGAAAAACCTTTATCGGAAAAATTCTCAATGCGGGCGTAACCGAAAGGCTCGAGGGGACGCTTTCAAGCATCGTCGTCGGGGTTCTCAACGGCGCCCATATCATCCGGTGCCACGATGTCCTTCAGGCAAAGAAGGCGGTTACCATTGCCGACGCGGTTCGCCAAGCGGGGTATTGATTTTCTTGGGCAATTTATGATAACGATGGATAACCCGCACCATTTAAATGTTCTCCAAAAGGCTATTCCAAGGCGGGGGGTGAAACGTTGACTCGTAGACTATTTGGTACAGATGGAATTAGGGGGGTTGCCAATGTCGATCCCATGACAGGGGAGATGGCCATGCAATTAGGAAGGGCCATCGCTCATGTCTTTAAGGATGTAAAGGGAAAACATCGGATCGTTGTGGGGAAAGATACCCGCCTCTCAGGATATATGCTGGAGACGGCTTTGGCCTCGGGCGTCTGTTCCATGGGGGCCGATGTCTGGCTGGTGGGTCCTCTTCCTACCCCGGGCATCGCCTTCATCACGACCAGCATGAGAGCCAATGCGGGTGTGGTCATCTCAGCCTCTCACAATCCGTATTACGATAATGGCA
>CAYMTD010000651.1:0-1599 GCA_964393245.1 uncultured Syntrophaceae bacterium | reverse complement strand
TTCATCCCAATAAGAAAAAAAATTATACCATTGATCTGGATATTTTTCGACATAGGCCTCAAATTTCTTTATCAGGGCTTCCATCCCTTTCCGAAGGACTGTCTCCCTGTCCTCCCTTGCCGAGGATTCGAAATAGATAGGGGCTTCGATGATCCCGCGGTACCTCCGGCTTTGCTCCATCACCACAAAGACCGGAAGGACGGCGGCTCCCGTTGCCATGGCGAGGATGCCCACCCCGATGGGGAATAGGGTTTTTTTGCCGAAAAAATGAAAGGTCATGGTCTTTTGCGACTCGATCCGGTCACCCAGCATGGCCACGATTTCATTCTGACGAAGAGCCTTTACGACATCCAGAATGGCCATGGGAGAATCATCGTTGGGATCGATATAGAGATTTCTTATCCCTCGGCTTCTTCTCATCTCTTCCCGGAACGATTTCGTATCCAAATCCCTCTCGTCCAGGGTGAGGACACTCAGCTTCCCTCCCCTAAAGGAAAAGAGGAGCCCTCCGATCTCCCAATTCCCAAGGTGAGGGGTAATACAGATGACCCCTTTTCCTCTTTGAAGGGCCTCCACCATATATTCTCCTCCTACTTCCTCCTCGATCCATTGCTCCTTATTTGAGAGACGAAGGCGATGCATCACCATATAGTCTAAGAGATATTGCCCATAATTCTGGAAGGTCTTCCGCGTGATGACGTCGATCTTTCCGTTCGACCATCTTCCTCTGCTAATCCCTTCGACGTTCTTGCGCACGTTGGCCCTTGTCTTCTTCATCAGGAGATAGAAGAGATCTCCTACAACCACGCTGAAAAATTTCTGTATCCGCCGAGGAATCAGGGTAGAACAGAATTGGAAGAAAAAGAGGTAGATAAACTGGTTCAACGTCTGGGGATAACGCTCTCTCATCCTCCTACCCCTTGAAGTATTCTATGAGAAAACGGAACAGCGTCCCCATCCCTAAACGGTGTTTCTTGACATGATGCCAGATATCCAAGATGGCCTTTTTTGAACGGGTGTAGTAAAGGAGATGGGCCTTGAAAAGAAGCCACTCCATTCGAATGAAAGAGAGATGGTCGTGCCTGAACACCAGATGTTGCAAATCAAAGAACGACCAGGGAGACCTCCATCTCAGGATACGGCCTTTCACCTGCTCATAAAGGGCTGTCCCTGGAAAGGGCGTGAGAATTGAAAACTGAGCGACATCCGTATCGAGCTTTTTTGCAAAACGGATCGTCTCGTGAATGGAACGGGCGGTTTCATGAAGTCCGCCGATGATGTAAGAGGCATGGATCTGGACTCCATTCCGTCTTAGCATTTCCACGGTTTCGATGACATCTTCCTTCTGAATTCCCTTGTGCAAATCCTTAAGGGTTTCGGGATGAGGGGACTCGACGCCGATGAAGACGGCTTTCATTCCAGCCCGAACCATCTCTTTCACCATCTCCTCATTTCCGCTGAACAGATCCAATCGTGATAGGTTCCACCACCAGAGGTCCAGCTTTCTGTCAATGATCCCTCTGCAAATTTCGATCACCCTTTTGGGTGAGATATTGAAGGTATCATCCAAAAAGGCCACGGCCTTGAATTGATATTGAT
>CAYMTD010000650.1:0-1600 GCA_964393245.1 uncultured Syntrophaceae bacterium | reverse complement strand
GGAGGGGCTAAGGCCATGGAAATATTGAAGGACAGGAAAAAATAGCCAAGGCTTTGCCCCCGATAGGTTTCAGGAGTGATATGAGAGATGAGTATGATTGCGGCAGTAAAAAAGAAAGCGGATCCGATCCCCTGAAAGATTCTTACGATGAAAAAAGGCCAAAAGGGAGGTGCAACGAGATAGGCGAGAGACGTAAGGGTGAAGCATACAGCACCGGCAACCATAAACTTTTTTTCAGAAATTTTTGAGAGGGCTTTCCCCACGACGGGCCTTAGAAATAATGAAGAGATACCGTAGGCTCCGATGAGGATTCCGATCTCTATCTCTGTCGATCCTAATTTAGAGAGATAGATGGGAAGGGTGGGGATGAGGATGAAGGAAATGGATGTGAAAGCAAACTGCGCAGAAAAGCAGAGATTGAAATCACGGGTGAATATTTTCTGGATGGTCATAATTCATATAGATTACAGAATGGGGATTGCGGATTGAAAACATGAATGGGGTAGGGGTGACTTTAGTCGCCCTGCCCCCAGTCGATTCTCCTATTTAGAGGTCTGGACCGGACTCAAGATGGTGGTGGCAAAATCCTTCGATTCCACGCCAGGCGACTCCACTCTTTTTTCTTCATAGAAGGTTTCCACTCTTTCGATGATTTTGTCTTCGTCCAGAGGAACCTTTTCAAGCGTTCCCTCCAGACCGGTGAGGCCCTCTTTTGGATAGAATTGGAAATCGCCTGAGATGGCGATATCTTCGATCCTTCCTTCAGAAACCTCTTCCGCTGTCCGAATCAAACCTCCTCGGGCCTTGTGAAGGCCATAAAGGACTTCTACCCCTTCTCTGATCTTGACACCTGCTGGAATTCGGGGAGTCTTCTGATGAAGAAATTCATCCGAAGTCATCCATGCCTCCAGCTCGTTCATCTTTTGGATGATCTCAGGAGTTAACGAGGCCTCTTTCAGGGTTCCTATTCTCTTTTCAAAACTCTCTTTAAGCACTTTCACAACTTCCTCACGCGGAGGAATCATTCCTAATTCTCTTTTCATGGTGGTCAAATTCTCTTCCATCGTTTTAAAGACTTTATCTCTGAATTTTTCGTCGGGGACTTTGAGGATGCGACTCATGGCCTTATAGTTGAAATCGAGAAGAATCCCTCCCACAAAGACCATGCAGTCTCCAATATTTCCTCCCCCTTCACCAGCGATCTTTCTCCCTTCTTTGGTGATGATATCATTGATGGACCGATATTCTGCCTGAACACCAAAGGCCCGGTAAGTTTCAACAGGCGCCTCCGAGAACCAGGGGAAGATGTCCTGGACGGCCTTTGGAAATTTTGGATGATCCTTCTTCCAGATGAGTTGGTAAAAAATCTGATTCTCATCGAGATAGGTTGCTCCTCCTCCAACCTCCCGTCGCATGAAAGGAATCTGAGCTTCCTTACAATATTGAAGATCCACCTCCTGGGCGGCATCCTGGAAGTAACCAATGCTCACCAGAGGGATTTTGGGTGAAACGGCGACCAGGGCTTCAATCCCCATTCGCGCAAGGGCATGAAAGACGAGCATCGATTGCTGGCCTGGAAGTTTTCCGAGATCAAAGAAAA
>CAYMTD010000649.1:0-1607 GCA_964393245.1 uncultured Syntrophaceae bacterium | reverse complement strand
GGTGTTGTCGGTGTCGGTCATGATGGCCACGCCTGAGATCATGGGTGGTTCCTGACCGAAGGCCTTCTTGTAGTCCTCATAGATATTGCGTTCCTCGCTCACCCATTGATTGAGCTTTGACTCGCCGCTCTCAACCACAATCATGATGACGCGACCCGTGTAAGGATTGGGAACCACGGTTCCCTTTGGGGCCCTGCTTTCCCAGATGTAGTTAATCGCTCCGATGGGCGGGTACTGTCCGTAGAGCAAACGAATTGCCTCATATTTTGCTTTTTCAAAAAATCCCAACTTGCTCGGGTCATATTCGAATGTGATATAGATCCGGGCAGGGTAGTCATCCCCCTCCCTTCTGCTCACATCTCCATTTTTCAAGACGTTCATCACCCTCCAGCGCCACTGAATGATAGGGTATTCTTTAGGATTGATCCTGATCTCCCGGACTACGCCCGATGCGGAAGACTCAGCGACAGCCTTGATGACAACTTCATTGCCATCCTTAACTAAGGTGTACGTGGTATGTCGGTCTATCTTTTTGAAGGTCAGAGGTTTCCAACCCGTTGGTGGTCCATTTCCTATCTGTTCCGCGGAAAACCTCCCCACCTCAATGAGGTCTCCCGGTTGGGCGTACAAAATCCAAGAGGGGAACAGGAAGAGAATCGAGACGAAAATGAGGGGCAGTAGATGAAGCATAGATTTTCAAAACTGTACTAAAATTTTACCACATTCAGCATGAGAGGAGCAAAGTTGAATTTGGAGTTAAAAAATGGGTTGAAAAAATTGAGAATCATTGGTAGTCTTTGTCCTAAGGGCACTGAAAAGAGGCAGGCGAAACGGAGGCTGGCGGGACATGAGGAACTTCCTCATGGGAGTGATTGCTGGGATCCTTATCTTCCTTTTCTTCATTTGGTTCGGAGGTGGGAAGACCGTGAAGAAGATTGGAGAGGATTTATCCGAGACCGGCAAGAAGATGGAGGTGATGGAGGAAAAGATTAAGAAGGAAAAGGATGAAGTGTGGAATGGGATAAAGAAGAAATTCTTGAAAGAGGAAAAGGAGATCAAGAAGAAAGCTCAGTAGCGAACGGAAAAGTCCTCAAACTCACCGCTGTAACTCTCCCAGGTTGTTTCGACATTCATCACTTTAGCCTCTGAGGGACCTCGATGGCACCATTGGATCATCTGATCGACTTTCCCCTTGTCGCCTTCGAAGACTGCCTCCACGCGGCCATCCCTCCTGTTTCTCACCCACCCTGTGAGATTGAGGAGGTAGGCCATCTCCTGCGTGTGATGGCGAAAGAAGACCCCCTGAACCCTTCCCGTAATAATGACATGGGCTCTCACCTTTTCCATATGGGTTCAACAAATATCATAAGGTCCTCATAAAATCAATGCCGGGGTGGGGAGGCTTTGGCCTCCCTATTGAGGGTGAGTGAAGTCGCCCCTACTCCAATCTCCTTCGCTTAGATGAAGCATGGCACAGAAGAGAATAGACACTTGAAAATAGAAGAATGAATGGATTAGAATTTTTTTATTTCTTGGCGAGGTGAATGGTTGATGGGGAGTGAAGCACTCTATTTAGGAATCGATGTCGGCTCCGTCAGTGCAAACAC
>CAYMTD010000648.1:0-1613 GCA_964393245.1 uncultured Syntrophaceae bacterium | reverse complement strand
GAAACCTGTTCTTGAAAAACCAGATAAATATCAAAAACTCTAATAAAATCAGCGGAGCTTTTGAAAATACTCGACCAATTTGGACAACAGTGCAGAGAAATAGAGGAATACGTTTCGGAGAAGATTTAGGTATTGCCTCAACAACCCCATAGACGGAATAAATTAGACTCAGATTGAGTGATTTGCACTCATTGTTATCCTGACTAATAAAATCGCTCAATTTAGGTCAAATGAACCCAGTAAAATCAATCAACCTCAAACCCCAAAGGATTTCTTACCTCTGTATGGGCGGGTGAGAAGCTTTCGAAAGTTGTCAGGATTATTTACATCATCCGGGTTATGGAATAAAATAGAATCGATGAAAAGGGAAGAATTGGATATTCTAACGAAGAAGCAAGAAGCCTTAGACTTTTTTCTAAAGGAGCTCTTAAAAAGCGAAGTCAGAAATTCTATTGCCAGGATTCTACTATTTGGAAGCCTTTTAAAAAGGGAGGTCAATGAGGAGAGTGACATTGACCTTTTAGTGGTTACAACAGATTCTTTTAGAGAAATTTCAAATGCCTGTGCTAATGCCTCTTTCGAGACCGGGTTGGCCACCGGCGAGAGCGTAGAGCCTCTAATAAGATGTGTAGAAGAGATCCGTTATCCACAATCCTATTTCCTTTATTCCATTCTCAAAAGGGGAAGGGAGGTTTATTGTATGGATGGTGAGGAATTGAAAAGAAAGGAGGCTCAAAACTATCTCAGTCTTTCTTCAGAATATTTGGATGGTTCAAGAGCTAACTCCCAGAATGGCTATTTCAGAATTGCAGTAGATGCAGCTTACAACGCATGCGAGTTGGCAATTAAGGGCCTCCTGCTTCTGAGATTGCCTGATATCCCCGGTTCACATGGTGGAATTGTCAATAAATTCGGGGAATTATTTGTGAAGACCGGAGAGGTTCCTAAAGAAATGGGGCGAGAAATACGCCTTGCCCTTGAAAGAAGGAATAATGCCAGATACGAGCCTCATGCTCAAATCACAAAGGATCATGTGGAGGAAATCATCGACCTTGGTGGGCGGTTGGGAGGAATTTTGGAAAAAAAATTGGTGACATGAGATTTTTTTACATCGGGTTATAGATCAATGCAGAGAAACAGAGGAGAAGTTTTTGTTGAAAAGTAAAGAAAGTTGCCCCGTGAGACGTATCCCCGCCTGCAAGGCGGGGCTTTACGGCCTCACGGAAGACCGGGAACTTTCCGAATCCAATTCTAAACCACCATTCATCCCCGTTCACAGAATAGGACATTCTGGAATTTTTAGTAAAATGGGCGAAAGAAAGGTATCCGAAATAGAGAAATTGTTAACGAGGGTTTGTCAGGATACGGAAGTGTTGGCCGTTCTCCTCTTCGGCAGTGCTGCTCGCGATGAACAGGTTCCTCTTTCAGACGTAGATATATGTCTTGTTATGAAGCCCATGTCTTTCGAGCCTACCGCCCTTTCTCATAAACGTTTGGAATATATGAAGGATAATTCCCTCGATGTACGGATCTTCCAGCAACTGCCTCTCTATATTCGCGTAAGGGTGTTAAAAGAGGGCCGTATCTTGTTTGTTCGGGACGAAAATCAACTG
>CAYMTD010000647.1:0-1615 GCA_964393245.1 uncultured Syntrophaceae bacterium | reverse complement strand
TTTGAATTCGGCGGATGCCTAATTGGACCTGGCGGGCATACCCTCCAAACTCCTGACCCAATCGGATCGGAAGGGCATCCTGAAGATGGGTTCGTCCGACCTTGAGGATGGAATGAAACTTTTTCTCTTTTTTCCTTAATGCCTGGAGGAGATTCTTCAATTCCCGAATCAAGTTATTTTGGAGAAGGTTGACTGCGGCGATATGGATGACAGAGGGGAAAACGTCGTTGCTCGATTGTCCCAGATTGACATGATCATTCGGATGAACCGGTTTGTAAATCCCCTTTTGGCCCCCCAGAATCACATTGGCTCGATTGGCGATGACCTCGTTGGCATTCATGTTGGTGGAGGTTCCGGAGCCCGTTTGAAAGATATCGAGAACAAACTGGTCGTCCCATCTCCCCTGCATGACCTCCTCGGAGGCCTTCTCAATGGCTCTTGCCTTCCGTCTTTCCAAAAGCCCAAACTCAAAGTTTGTCCTCGCGGAAGCAAACTTGATGAGGCCAAGGGCATAAATCATTTCCCTCCCGAATCGCCAGCC
Source organism: uncultured Syntrophaceae bacterium (assembly GCA_964393245.1). Taxonomy (GTDB): domain Bacteria; phylum Desulfobacterota; class BSN033; order BSN033; family UBA1163; genus CAYMJV01. Next base: position 1,074 of record CAYMTD010000647.1, on the reverse strand, counting down.
ACTGATCGGAAAATTTTCAACCGCCCTCTGGGTCTGGGCCCCGTAGTAAGCCCCTCTTGGGACCCTGATAGGCCCCATGGAGTCTTTCTCTATTCGGTATGCATCTGCTCGCGTCATATCTCACCCCAACCATTCTATTCCCCTCACCCCTGCCTACCGGCAGGCCCCGGACCCAGCATGGTACGGGGGAGGCAGGCATTCCCTCTCGCTATCGGGAAGAGGATAAAGGTGAAGGGTAAAATCATTTTATTGAAAATGAATCGGATAATCAACCTCCTAATTTCATTGACAAATAAAAGAAGCTTCGTTTATCATTTTCTTGAGAGGAATTCAATGGGTAAAAATCTCGTTCAGAAAATTTTCGAGTCTCATCGGGTCAGTGGCACTTTGAAGCCCCAGGAGGATATTGCCATTTCCATTGATCAAACCCTCACGCAGGATGCTACGGGGACGATGGCCTGCCTTCAATTTGAGGCCTTGGGGATTCCGAAGGTAAGAACGCGGCTCTCTGTCAGTTATGTCGATCATAACATGCTTCAGACAGGCTTTGAGAATGCGGATGACCACCGATTCTTGCAGACCTTTGCGGCAAAATATGGGATTCTCTTTTCCAAACCTGGCAACGGAATCTGTCATCAGGTTCATCTGGAGCGGTTTGCCAAACCGGGGGAAACGCTTCTCGGGGCCGATAGCCACACCCCCAATGCTGGAGCAATGGGAATGATCGCCATAGGGGCGGGGGGACTCGATGTCGCCGTGGCGATGGCAGGGGGAGCCTACCATCTCAAGATGCCAGAAGTGGTTCTGGTCAAGTTGAAGGGAAAACTTCCTCCATGGGTTGCTTCCAAAGATATCGTCCTTGAACTGCTGAGGCGTATAACAGTGAAGGGCGGGGTTGGAAAGATCTTTGAGTTCGGAGGAACAGGAGTAAAAGGTTTATCCGTTCCTGAAAGGGCCACGATTGCCAATCTTGGAGCAGAATTAGGAGCTACGACCACAGTCTTTCCGAGTGATGAGCGGACTCTTGAATTTCTCAGAGCCCAGGGTAGAAAGAGAGACTGGATTCCTCTTGAG
>CAYMTD010000646.1:0-1617 GCA_964393245.1 uncultured Syntrophaceae bacterium | reverse complement strand
GCTCCATCTCCTTGGCAATCTCTGTCACATCGGCATTGAGAACGGGATAGATCCTGACCTTCATGTCGGCGAAGAGATCGACATCGAAGAGGCCGATGATGTCGAGAGACTTTCTGACATTGGAAGCAAGGTCATTAATGATAAGAATATTATGGGGAGGATGTTCAATGATATCCGCCCCATCCGAGAGGAAAGGCTTGATGATCTTAGAGACCTCCGCCACGGGAATGTATTTCAGGATGATGATCTGAGTGGTATATCTTTCTTCTGCCGCCAGCTTTGTCAGATCGCGTGTCGTTGAAGGAGGGACATACGACTTCTTTGCGTCCCCGAATGGGACAATTTCATAGACATTGCCCTTCTTAACGGCCGTAGCTCCATTCAACTTCAAAATCGACTGAAAGATGGGGAATACCTCCTCGGACGGGATCTGTCCAACCGTATGGATGTTTACGACCCCTCTGACCCTGGGATCGACGATATAGCTAATCTTGAGGATTTCAGCCATCACACGGATCACTTCATAGAGGTCCGCATTATCGAAATTGAAGACCACGCCCGGTCCCCTCGGAGCTTCCGGTGTTTTCACAGGGGTAGAAGGCGGGGGCATCGTAGGTAGGTCAGGTCGTGGGGGCTGAATTGGAGGCTGCGCCGGCTTCTCAGGTTTAGGCCCTTCGGCCACGGCAGTGGGGGGAGCCACTACCGGCTTAGGAGGTGATACGGTCATTCCGGAGGGAGGTTGGGAGGCCTCCTTCTGGGTGGGAATCCCACTCGGTTCTCCCTTCAACTGAGGTTTCTCTCCTGCACAACGGATGCTTCCGAGCGTCAGGCATAGGATAAGGCATCCTATTCCTAACCGTTTGAACTTATTCATCCTGAAATGACTCCTTTCTTGGACCTTCAATTGGCCCCACTTTCAGGAGGCGTATAAGGCCTGACAGGGGTCCTTCTTCTAAAGGTGCCTGGAAGAGCGGGGGACGGTGGAGTCACGGGTCTTGGCAAGGGTGCCTCCATCACCCTCTCCCTTGTTGGTTCCCCGGGCTTGGGCGCCTCAGCTGCTTTTGGGACGGGAACAGGTGCGGGGGGCGAAGGTGCTGTAGCCGGAGCTGGAGTTGGAGCCGTACTCTTCACTTCGGCGGGTTTCACCTCCGTCCTGACCACCGCCCTCTTCTTGGGTGCATTCGCATCATAAAGCAGGACTTCGAAAGAATCCTCTCCTGATTCCAGTGTGATCCGATCGGGCAGGACCTTCGCCAGCTTATATTCTCCGACCTTCTCTCCGATCTTCAAGGTTAACATCTCTCTTTCCCCTTTTCGGAGAGGTCTTCCCGGCTGAACGAGCGATGCCGCCTGAAAGTCCTTGGCGATCGTCACCCCGTAAAGAACGATCTGGGGACGGGCCATGGGTTTCGATGGCTCGGGAGTGGCAAACGAAAATTCCCTCCGGTCTGGGTTGAAAATATTCTTTTCAGAAATGGCAATCGTGGAGGCAATGGAGGTTGCCTCCTGTTGCCTCCCGGGAACAAAAGCTCCTTCAACCCTCGGTTCTGCCTTCTTGGCCCTTCCTTCTTCCTGGAACGTTTCAATCGGTCGTGTCCAGACGTCGTAATTTTTTTG
>CAYMTD010000645.1:0-1621 GCA_964393245.1 uncultured Syntrophaceae bacterium | reverse complement strand
CCGGCTGGAAATGGATTTTGGAACCTCAACCAGGCTTTCAAAGATTAATCAGATCCATGATCCCGGGGCTGAAGAGAATGTTGAGCCAGTCTACGGATTGGATGGAAAAGCGGCCCAGGCCAACACAGAAAAATACCTGAAAGATTTTGAGAAACCTGCTCCGTCGGTTCCTTCCACGGTCACGATAGGGATTTCAGGTTCGGGTAAGAAGTAGGATGAAATTGAAATCAACCCATTCGACGCCCCGGTCTGAACCTTCGACTGTGCTCAGGACAAGCGCCCAGGGTATGCCTTTCGATAAACTCAAGGCCCCGAGCATAGCCGAAGGGCTCAGGGTTGATACTGAGCGGCGCTTCTCCTTCGACCCTGCTCAGGATGGTGAGCTTGTCGAACCATTACCCCGATTTAAAAATCGGGGTTTGGCGCCGTCGAACGTATCAAAGAGTGAGGCAGGAGCTTCAGCGGTAGAGTTTGCGATTGTCTTGCCAATTCTGGTTCTATTGATTTTTGGGATCATCGAATTTAGTGTTGCCCTTTATGACAAAGCGATGATCACCAATGCCAGTCGTGAGGGGGCCAGGGCGGGTATCGTCTTCAGGGTTCCATCCGTCACGGACGAGGAGATTAGCAACATCGTGGACAATTACCTGGGGAGCAGCCTGATCACTTTCGGGACCCCAGTTGCCGCCAATACGACGGTCACAAGAACTGGCTACAACCCAGGAGATGAACTGAAAGTCACCGTCAATTATACCTATACTTTCTTAATTATTCCGAGCTTTGTGGCGGACCTCAGCGGAGGAATCAATATGATAGCCGAGACGGTGATGAGAATGGAATAGGGAGAGGGGAAACGTATCAAAAGGGAAGATCATTCGTTTCTTTTGGGAACTTTTAAAGACCAACGGGGTGTGACGGTGGTCATCGTCGCTCTCCTTTTTCTGGTTTTTATAGGTTTTACTGCCGTGGCCATTGACGTCGGACATCTCTTCATCGTTCGTAACGAGTTGCAAAACGCCGCCGATGCCGGATGTCTTGCCGGAGGTAGATTTCTATACCGTGATGATGGCCAGGCTGTCAATGAGAATTCGAATCACATTGCCTATCAAGCCGCTATGGCAAACAAAAGCGATAGCACACCGGTTGATGTCCATTGGACTGGAGGAAATACAGGAGATGTGGAAAGGGGCCATTGGTCTTTCGCCACCCGCACTTTCACACCCACTGACCTCACCCAACCGGTGAATCTCTGGGATGTCCCGGCGGAAGAATTAGATGCCAATCCCGCTTTTATCAATGCGTTGAGAGTGAAGACAAGAAGAGAAGATACGACAAGTGCTTCCCTTTTTGCTCGAATCTTTGGCTATGAGAACTTTTCCCTTTCAAGGGAGGCCATCGCCTACATCGGATTTGCAGGTACATTGGCTCCCGGAGAAGCCGATCAGCCCATCGCCATCTGCAAGGAGAGCCTTTTGGTCGATGGTCAATATACTTGTTCGACCGGTCGAATGATTACCAATCATGAAGTAGTAACAGGCCAGGAGAGTGGAGGATGGACTGACTTTAATCAGGATAGCCCCTGCCTTACTGGGACCAATCGTGAAACCGTAAGGTCTCTGAT
>CAYMTD010000644.1:0-1625 GCA_964393245.1 uncultured Syntrophaceae bacterium | reverse complement strand
TAACGATCGTCCATGGTGGCGCGGAGCACCTCCTCAATCGTCGTCACCCCTTCTTTAACTTTATAAATGCCGCTCTGCCGCAATGTCTTCATTCCTAATCGGATAGCCTCCTTCTTGATTTCAGAGGCCGAGGCCCGGGAGAGCACCAGTTCTTTAATTTCTTCCTTCATGGGCATGACCTCATAGAGGCCCAGGCGACCTTTATATCCGGTTCCGCTGCAGATGGCACATCCCTTTCCTTTATAGACGTTAAAGTTCTTGGCCTCATCCGGTGGAACACCTAAATCGATAAGGAGTTGGGGATGGACCTTGATCTGTTCCCGACACTCGGAGCAGATCTTTCGGATCAGTCGTTGGGCCAAGATCAAAATCACCGAGGAGGAGATGAGAAAGGGTTCGATCCCCATATCGATCAATCGCGTGACAGTCCCGGGAGCATCATTCGTATGGACGGTGCTCAAGACCAAGTGTCCCGTGAGAGCTGCTTGGATGGCAATCTGGGCCGTTTCAAAATCTCGAATCTCGCCGACCATGATGATGTCCGGGTCCTGACGAAGAAAAGAACGGAGGGAGGAAGCGAAGGTGAGGCCGATGTCGTCGTGCATCTGGACCTGATTGATCCCCATGAAGTTGTATTCCACCGGATCTTCTGCCGTCATAATGTTTTCGGACTCTTTATTCAGCTCGGAAAGGACGGAATAGAGGGTCGTGGTCTTTCCACTTCCGGTTGGGCCGGTGACCAAAATCATCCCGACGGGCCTATGGATGGCTTTCTGAAGATCTTCCAGAGAGGATTGTTCGAACCCCAACTTGGTCAGGTCTAATTGAAGCGCGGATTTATCCAGGAGGCGGAGAACCACCTTTTCGCCAAAGAGGACGGGAACGGAGGAGACGCGGAAATCCATCTCACGTCCCTTTCCCAGCCGCAACTTGATCCGGCCATCCTGAGGCAGCCGTTTCTCCGCGATGTCCAGCTTAGCCATAATCTTTAGTCGGGAAACGATTGCATTTTTGATCTTATTCGGAAGCGCCATCTCTCTTCTGAGCACGCCATCGAGCCGATACCGGACCCGGAAGACCTTCTCGTAGGGTTCAAAATGGATATCACTGGCTCCGAGTTTGATGGCTTTGATGAGAATGCCGTTGACGATCTTGATGATCGGGCCCTCGATCTCCCCCCCCTCATCGGCCTGCTGAGTTTCGATGACCTCGATGTTATCGACGGCGCCGTGAACCAGGGCATCAAAGTCTTCAACGTTGACCAGATCGTCGTCAAGCGCCATGGCACTATCGAGAGCAGCGGCGGATTCGTCATCCAGGTTATATTCCTGTGCATCGAAGGAGACCTTTCCCATCCCGGCAATGGCTCCCCCTCCCCCATAATACTTCTTGATAGCCTCTACGATTTCAGTTTCGGAGGCCACCACGGGTTCCACATTGAAGCTGGTCATGAACTTGATTTCATCGATCGCGACAATGTTGCTGGGGTCCGCCATGGCTAAGGTCAGTTTAGCCCCCACCCGTTGAACAGGAATGAGCAAGTAATTTTTCGCTTTGCTCGCCGGGACCAACTTGATCACGTTCGGGTTGATTTCAATTTTGGAAAGCTTCATCGAAGGGACCCT
>CAYMTD010000643.1:0-1628 GCA_964393245.1 uncultured Syntrophaceae bacterium | reverse complement strand
AGAACGCCATAAAGGCTTCAATATCCATCTTGGTATATTGATTAATATATTCCTCAATGAATCTTCGGGCCTCTGTCTCCGTGATCACGGGTGGGATCTCAAAAGGAGGCGGGACCTGTGCCCAAAGAGAATACGTCCCCACGAAACAGAGAGCAATCAGGAAAACGAATGAAATTCCTTTAGCTGCCATGAATCTTCTCCTTTTTCCCTTAAGGACTGCTGTCATGTCTATAATTGAGCGAGATAATCTTCAGCACACCATCTTCTTTGACTAACATCCATTGGATACGCCCCTTCCATACCTTTCTTTCTCCGTTTTGTCTGAAAATCTGGTCTACCTCATATCTGGCTTTAACTTCCACGGCATTCTGGTAGACCTCAACTCTCGCGTCTTGCAGCGAATATCGAAGGTTCAGGCTCTGGTCGAAGAAGTTTTCGTAAATCCTCTGGATTCCATCCAATGAATCTTTTTGGTTCTGGATGGCTCTGGAGGAAAAAAGGGAAAGAAAGCCCTGGAGGTCTTTCTTGTTATACCGTTCAACATACTGATCGAAAAATTTCTTGACTTCCTCTTCCGTAGCCGTTGGTAGAGGAAGGATGGCGACCGCCGATCGGTCGTCTTTCTTTGCAGAAGGAGTTGAATCGAAAGCAGAAGGGGCCGGGGGAGCTTTCTCAGAACGTTCCGAGACTTCCGTCGGCCTTTGACTTTCAACGGGTTTTGGACGGTCAAACTCCCCTGAGGAGGTACGAGGAGCAGCACTCTTTAAACCCTCAGACCGAACAATCCGAGGGGGAAGTTCGGTCTTTTTCTTCGAAGTTGAAGAGGCAACCTTCTCTTCTTGTTTTATTCGCTCGGAAGAAACCTTATGCTCTTGCTTGATCCGCTCGGGCAGGGCGTTTTCGTCCTTCGGTTTCTCAGTCTTGGGGATTCCCACCGTCTGAGATGGTTTTGAGGAAGAGACAACCTGGCGCGCTGGTTCATCGCGAGGAACGATGACCTTCGGGGATGGCAATGGTGGTGGCTGATTCAGAGAAACGGGGGTTTCAGATTTCCTGAAAAGAGAAACACTGACGATGAGGAGGATCGTCAAACCCGAAACCGGGATAATCACTTTCCAGGCTGAAAATTTCTTCTGGTCTCCTTGACGTTGCCTTTCGAGATCGTATTCCATGCGGGAACCAGAATGTTTCAGGGCCTGATAGGCTTCGTTGATCTCTTTGGCTATCTGTTCATTGCCCTTCCCGTCGGGACTGTGGTCGGGGTGATATTTCTGCATCAACTCGATCCACCGCTCATGAATCTCCTCTGCGGTGGCGGTCTCTTTGAGACCAAGGATTCTATAATAGTCCTTCATCGTCTGTTTGGGCCGTTGCTGTCCGTCCAGTCTCAACGTTCTGTCAGCCTCACGTTGTCAATCCAAACCGTCCCGGAGATCAGCCGATCAAACTTATCGGTCTTCTCTCTTCTCACCCTCACGACACCCGCCTGGGATTCCGGCGTGGTCCGGAAAGTCACACTTAATTCCATCCAGTCATGATCCCCGACCACCGATTCTGAAGACGCATGAAAGGATGAGCCGATTCCATAGACTTCTATTTTAGGACCGCTCTTTGTGGTAATTCCCTTT
>CAYMTD010000642.1:0-1639 GCA_964393245.1 uncultured Syntrophaceae bacterium | reverse complement strand
GGATGGCATCCTCCGATCAACACGCCATCCGCTCCATCGATGAGAGCCTTGAGGACATAAATGCTATCCACGGCACCCGAGCACATGAGATGAATGATCCGGATATTGGGAGGATACTGCTGTCGAGTGGTCCCCGCCAGGTCTGCTCCCGTATAGGTACACCAGTGACAAAGAAAGGCTACAATCCTCGGCTCAAACTCAGCCATCTTGTTCCTCCTTAGTAATCGTGTCACGTCTCCGTGTTGCGTGTCCGCAATCTTTACAATCTCTTTATCTCCCTATCCCCCTATCTCCGCGTCACCCCATCATCCCATCTTGGATCAGTCGAGGGCCGCATCGAGGACGGCCAGATTCAACTCTTTCTCAAAATTCCTCTGTTGCGATGCCCCATTCCGGCAGGCGATGACGCATGAACCACATCCCTGGCACAAATCCGTCAGCACCTCCGCCTTCCACTCCTCCTCATTCAACACCCTCGCCTGGTAGGGACAGACGGAGACGCAGAGGCCACATCCGCAGCAAAGTCTTTTGATGACATAGGCGACCGCCGCCTTTTCTTCAATCTCCTCCTTGGACAATAGCGTTGCTGCCCGGGCGGCGGCCCCGCTTGCCTGGGAAATCACGTCTTCAATAAAATTGGGCGAATGGCAAAGACCTGCAAAGAACTTTCCCCGGTCCACTGAATCGAGGGGAGCTGATTTCGGATTGGCCTCCATGAAGAAACCATCCGGATTAACGTCCACATCAAAAATCCTGGCGAGCTCCTCATGGTCATTAGGCTCTATTCCTGTGCTCAGAACAACGCGATCTGCAGGAAGGTTGACAGGCCCAATCATGGCTGGGTCATAAACGGACACCTGAAGACTTCCGTTCTTTTGGGTTACCTCGGGTTTACGATCCAGGTCATATCGGATAAAAATTACTCCCTTCCCCCTCGCCTCATGGTAATACGTCTCATAAAATCCATACGTCCTTACATCCCTGTACAGGACATAAACATTAGTACGAGGATTGATCTCCTTTAATTTGAGGGCATTCTTAACGGCATGGCCACAACAGATTCGGCTACAATAGGGATGCTCTTCGTCCCTGGAGCCCACACACTGAATCATTACCACGGAACTGATGTCTTTTAGCTTCTCATCCATTGTGTGGATCATCTTCTCCAACTGTCTCTGGGTGATCACTCGATCGCTTTTTCCATAGAGGTAACCCTTGGGAGTGACTTCTCTTCCTCCCGTAGCAAGGATGAGAATCCCATGACCGATAACCTTTCCTTCATTCTCACGACGGATTTTCGTTTGGTAATATCCATTCTTCTTCTCAAATCCCAAAATCTCTGCCTCCGTATAGAGATGAACGGATCCATGGTTCTTCACTTTTTGAACCAGATCTTGCAAGAGGCTTTGCGGGTTCGAACCCCTCAACGTATAAAAAGACCCTCTTAGATTCCCTCCCAGTTCCTTCTCTTTCTCAACCAAGTGGACTTCAAATCCTTGTTCAGCCAACCGAAGGGAAGCCGTCATGCCAGAGAGACCTCCGCCCACTACCAGCCCCTTCTTCTCGACTTTCCGTTTTTCCTTCCGGATGGGCTGAATCCTCCTCGCCCTTTCGACAGCCATTCGAATGAGAACCATGG
>CAYMTD010000641.1:0-1651 GCA_964393245.1 uncultured Syntrophaceae bacterium | reverse complement strand
GTCCTCCTCCATCGCACTACCGCCGTACTTGATCACGATGGTCTTGTCATAAAACCTCCGGATATAAGGAAGGGCTTCGACCAATACATTGGCTCTGTCAATCGGATTCCTCATCTTTTCCCTCATAATATTTTCATTGGGAAGACATTCTTTTTTTATCTCCGAACTCCTAACTCCGAACTCATTACTTTATAGGATATACCGACTCAAATCCTCATCTTCCACAAACCCTTTTAACTTCTCTCTCACATACCTGGCATCGATGACCATGTTTTTCCCTGCGCTGTCAGGTGCATCGAAGGATATCTCATCGAGCAACTTCTCCATCATTGTATAAAGCCGCCGGGCGCCAATGTTCTCCGTTCGTTCGTTGATCAGGGTTGCCATCTCGGCAATCTCTGCAATCGCATCCTCTTTAAACTCCAGTTTAACCGATTCCGTTTCCAGCAGAGCCGTATACTGCTTGATCAGCGCATTTTCGGGCTCCGTCAAAATCCGGATCAGGTCCTGCTTGTTCAAAGAATCCAGTTCCACCCGAATCGGGAACCGACCCTGGAGTTCCGGGATGAGATCGGATGGCTTCGAAACATGGAAGGCCCCGGCTGCAATGAAGAGGATGTGGTCCGTCTTGACCATTCCGTATTTTGTTGTCACCGTCGTCCCCTCCACGATCGGGAGGATATCTCTCTGGACTCCCTCCCTGGAGACGTCCGGCCCGTAGGCGGACTCCCTTCCCGCAATCTTATCAATCTCGTCGATAAAAATAATTCCTGACTGCTCCACACGTTCGATGGCCAGTTTGACCACGGCGTCCATATCGATCAACTTCTGAGCCTCCTCCTGACCGAGAACCTGGAGCGCCTCTGGAACCTTCACCTTTCTCTGCTTCTTCTTCTTGGGGAAAAGGCTTCCAAACATATCTTTAATATTGATGTCCATCTCTTCAAGTCCAGAGGCAGAGAAGATCTCGACCACAGGAAGGTTTCGATCCACCGTCTCCACTTCTACATACTTCTCATCTAACTTTCCGGCCTTCAGCAACTTCCGCAGTTTTTCTCGAGTGGCCTGCTTTTCCTCTCCTTCCTTAGGCTGCCCCTTTCCCCCTGGGGGGAGGAGCAAATCCAGTAGCCTCTCCTCAGCCATCTCCTCTGCTTTCTTCTCCACCTTCTTGGATTCTTCCATCTTCAACATATTGACAGCCAGGTCAGTGATATCGCGGATCATCGATTCCACATCCCGTCCCACATAGCCTACTTCAGTGTATTTCGAGGCCTCTACCTTCAGGAAGGGAGCTTGTGCCAATCTGGCCAACCTCCGCGCAATCTCTGTCTTTCCAACCCCAGTCGGGCCGATCATAATAATATTTTTGGGAGCAATTTCATCCCGCAGCGGGGGTGGTATCTGCTGCCTTCTCCAGCGATTCCTCAGGGCGATGGCAACGGCCCGCTTTGCATCCTTTTGGCCAACGATGTATTTATCCAGTTCAGAAACGATCTCGCGGGGCGTAAAAGTTTGCATCACAACTCCTCAACGGTGATCCGGTCGTTGGTATAAATGCAGATCGAGGCAGCGATCTTCATCGCCGACTCCGCAATGGCCCTGGCATCTAAATTCGAATATTCGGTCAGGGCCTTGGCGGCAGCATGGGCAT
>CAYMTD010000640.1:0-1651 GCA_964393245.1 uncultured Syntrophaceae bacterium | reverse complement strand
TGGTGGGCATAAATTCCCACCCATCCATATACATCCTGGCTGGAGTGGCTTTTTTCGGATCGGCCTTAATGATTCTTGTATCTACGTACTTGGCATAGATCCGATAGCCAACGAAGAAAACAATAAAGCCTACGATCAGGACGACGACTGCGTTCATACCCTCACCTCCTTATGGGTTAAAGAGAATTCAATTCCCCCCTCCACAACGATCTATCACTCGACGTACGTGTTATCTTTCACCTCCTTCCATGTTTAATGGCTCTATTATATTCCATCGGATTCCCATGTCAAACGAAAAAACAGAGCTCTCAAGCTCCACCATTGTCACCCGAATGTCGTTATTAATATCTTATGATTCACTTTTTTTCTTAGATGCTGAAACGAGTTCAGCATGACCTATTACATCTTTCAATGGTCAGAGAGCTCACTCAAAACAACCCAACTGACACTGGGAGATCTTGATCTTCATCTCGTTGAGAACCTTTGTGATCTCCTTCTTAGGTATTCCCAGGTCATCCGCGATTTTGAAACAGACAGCACAGGGAATCTTCCCGTCTTTGGCCTTCGCCAAAATGGCTTCTTCTATCTTTTTGCGGTCCATAATGAATCCCCCTTCCAATCGTTTTAGCCAGTGTCCAGCACAGAATAAATGCCGAGTTCCCGAAACAAGTTCGGGATGACACAAACAAAACCTAACTCTGTGTTGTCATGCTGAATTTATTTCAGCATCTCACAAGAAAGACCCTGAACTCATTAGACCCTGATCCTGTGCCCAGTTCAGGATGACCTTGCTTGTTCGAGGGCATGGTTCAGGGTGACAGAAAGTTCTCCTTTTCCCTCGACACAAGGATCCCATATTCGAATCCATCAACTAATGCCAGAAAGGAGGCCTTGCAAATATTCTCGGAGAAGGCTTTGACTCTCCAGGCGTCCTTTCCGTTGCTGAACAGAATCTCCACTTCTACCCCTGCAGCAGTCCCTGCCCCCGGATCAAAAATTCTTGAACTGAAGTCAATTAATTTCACTGCATCAATTTCAGGAAAGAGTGATTTCAATGATTTCTTCAATACTTTAGCCAGTGCATCCACCGGCCCGACGCCTGTGTCCGCCTCGTGCATCTCTTTGCCATTCGCCCGGAGCATGATGGTGGCTTCGGGCCGAACCCCGTCGTCAATCAATCGGTAATTTCCGATAATTTCAAAATGGGGCTTGTAATCGGACATGGACCTCATGAGGTTCAAAATCTTCGATGCATCTCTGATTCTCTCTTCGACCAAGACTCTCCTCCTCTAATAGAATAACGTGACCGTGTCCCTGCCTACCGGCAGGCAGGCGTGATCCGTCTCCGAATAAAAAACTCAAATATTTAGTATGTTTAAAATAATTAAGAGAATTGTCAAGAGGAATTATGATTTGACCACTCACAAAACCTCGTGTTATTTATTAAGAATGTGGTCACAACCTTTAGGTTGCGTTTTTTCGCCATACGAGGAAGTTGATAAACGCAGGTTAAAACCTGCGACTACAGTTCCTGCTTACCAGCAGGCAGGTGCGACTACCGAGGAGGACGGAAAAATGAAACTGCAGGGCGTTCTACCACCCATTGCGACACCTTTTCAGGATGGAAAGCTGGCCTTAGATAAACTCAAGA
>CAYMTD010000639.1:0-1653 GCA_964393245.1 uncultured Syntrophaceae bacterium | reverse complement strand
CTTTTCGAGCGTAAGGCAAAGGACCCACGGGTAAAAGGTTACTTAACAATACTCGCGGGAGAGGCCAAAGAGAGTGAGGAATGAGATCTGAGGCGAAACTCATGGACCACGAACAGCGGGACAGGGCCGCTCAAGACATCTCTGAAAGCTACATCGTTGAGGCAAGCGCTGGAACGGGCAAAACCACAATACTGGTCTCCCGAATCATCAATCTGATTAAAGCGGGTGAGGCACGCCTGGAAGAGATCGTTGCCATTACCTTCACGGAAAAGGCTGCAGCCGAATTAAAGGTGAAGTTACGGCAGGAACTGGAGAAGGCTCTTCCGAATGAAGCCAATTCTGACGAATATCAGCGAATTTCGGAAGCCATCTCTGACCTGGAACGGATACAGGTGACGACCATCCACTCTTTCTGCGGATCATTGCTCCGGGAGCGCCCGGTCGAGGCAGGGCTCGACCTTAACTTTGAAGTCGCGGATGATCTGACCGCTTCGCTCGTCCAGGCCGAGGTCTGGGAGGAATGGCTGGAAAAGCAGATGGATGCAAACGATCCTGCCTTGCGCCGTACCGTGCTCATTGGAATTACAACGGGGCAGATACGCAAGGTCAGCCAATTCGTGTTGGGAAACCTTGATGCGCTGCATTACCTCCCCTCTCCTCCCGCCCCCGAAGAAGTGGAGAAGACCATTGGGCAATTCACCAAATCGTTTCAAAAATGTGTCAGTTCTCTGAGCGAGCTGAAGAAATATTGCAAGAATCCGGGTGAAGACAGAGCGGCCCAAAAGATCGATCAGTTGAACGAGCAATTTGTCAAGCTGGAATCACTTCCCCAGGAGGAGAAAGAGGTTTTTATCTTTAAAGAGATCTCTATGGGTTCTTCTAAGCAGGGGAATCAGAAGAACTGGCAGACCAAAGGTCATCTTGATGAAGTTCGGAACGAAATAGATGAACTCTTAAAGGCCCATGAGGAGGTCAGAGCAACCATCATGGATTCCGTCATGGCAGCACTGGCAGAGCGGTTGACCGATTACCTCAAGGCCTATGAAGAGGCCAAGCGAGAGCGCAACCTTCTCGACTTCAACGATATGCTTCTGATTGCCAGGAACATGCTTAAGGAACACCCACAGGTTCGGAAATACTTTCGTGATCGTTACAAATTCCTGCTGGTTGACGAATTCCAAGATACAGATCCCCTTCAGGCAGAGATCGTCTTTTTCCTTTCGGAGCAGGAAAGGGGAAGGGCGAAAGAGTGGAGGGAGGTTCAGGTTTCACCGAAGCGTCTCTTTCTTGTCGGTGACCCCAAACAGAGTATCTACCGGTTTCGCCGTGCGGATATTGAAATGTACGAAGAAGCCAAGAAGTGGATGGGAGAAAGTCGGCTGCTTAACATTTCCCAAAACTTCCGGTGCGCACCCTCTATTGTCCGTATGGTGAACCGGATCTTTCAGGATCTGATAAAGCCTCCGGAGGATGGCCGATACCAACCCGGATATGTCCCACTCCATTTCGGCCGTAAAAAAGGTACCATTCCATCCAAACACGGCATCGTGCTCCTCTACCCACCAAAAAACAAAAACATTGTGATGGAAAGGACGGACGATTGCCGATTATGGGAGTCTCGCTGCATCGCCTCTTTCATTCAAAAGCTGGTGA
>CAYMTD010000638.1:0-1660 GCA_964393245.1 uncultured Syntrophaceae bacterium | reverse complement strand
CGAAGGAGTTAATTGAGTACATTGCAAAGGCATTGGTCGACCATCCTGATCAGGTAAGGGTTTCCGAAGTCGAGGGGGAGAAGACTTCCGTGATCGAGCTTTCTGTCGCAAAGGAAGATCTGGGAAAGGTGATCGGGAAACAGGGCAGGACGGCCAGGGCTCTCCGGGTCATCCTGGGAGCTGCCTCAGCGAATCTGGGGAAGCATTCTGTGTTGGAAATTATTGAATAAGAGATTTCCAAACTTTTCCAGACGGTCTAATAATGTCTATGACGCAAGATCTCATCCCGATCGGCAGGGTCCTCAGACCTCATGGGATTAGGGGAAAGATCAAATTAGAGTATTTTGGGGAGGATCTTCGCCGCTTTCCTCCCTCCCGAGAAGTCTTTATTGGAGAGGAAGCGGGTAACCTGCGGAGCTACGAGATCCTGAGCGTAGCACCTCAACCCCCTTGGCTCCTGCTTCAATTGAAGGGGATTGGGAAAAGGGAAGAAGTGGAATCGCTCATCGGGAAGGAGGTTTTCATCAGGAGAGAATCCCTGCCTGCCCTGGAGGAGGGAGAGTATTACTGGATAGACCTCCTGGGAATATCCGTAGAGACGCCGGAGGGGAAGAAGATCGGGCGGGTGAAGGAAATCTTCCCAACCGGAGCGAATGATGTTTATGTGGTCGAGGGAAAGAGAGGGGAAATCTTCCTTCCGGCCATCGAGGAAGTGATCCGGAGCGTTGACCGTAGGAGGGGGGTGATGAAGGTCAATCGGAAGGAGGGGCTGTGGGAGGCGGAGGATGAAGTTTGATATTCTCACCCTCTTTCCCAAGATGTTCTCATCCCCGCTTCAGGAAAGCATCCTCGGAAAAGCCATTGAGAAAGGACTTATTGAAATCCGGACGATTAACATACGGGATTTTGCCTTAGATAAACACCAAGTCGTGGACGACGCTCCTTATGGAGGAGGGCAAGGCATGGTGATGAAGATTGAGCCCATTGCCCGAGCGATGGAGTGGGTCAAATCCCAAAATCCCTCCGTCTGGACGATCTACCTTACGCCTCAAGGAAAACCGTTTCATCAGAAGATGGCACAGGAGCTTTCAAGCCGATTCCATCTCGTCCTTCTCTGCGGTCGGTACGAGGGGATCGATGAAAGGGTGAGGGAGCTTTTTGTGGATGAAGAAATCTCGATTGGAGATTATGTGCTGACCGGTGGGGAATTGGCGGCGATGGTACTGATAGATGCCATTTCCAGGCTTTTACCCGGGGTTTTAGGATCGGACCGTTCCGCTCAAGAGGATTCTTTTTTTGAACCTCTTCTGGAATACCCCCAGTACACACGGCCTCCCAGTTTCAGGGGGATTGAAGTTCCGGAAGTCCTTCTTTCAGGAAATCATGCGGCCATCTCCAGATGGAGAAGAATGGAAGCGCTTAAGCGAACATGGGTAAGGAGGCCCGACCTTCTGGAAAAAGCCACCCTCTCCGATGAAGACAGGGGGCTTCTCCGAGAGATCGTTCAGCAAGGCCGAGGCGAGAAGATCCAAGATGACGTCTAACCTCTATGTCGGATTGGTCCATCATCCTATTTATGACAGTCGAAGAGAGGTGGTCGCGACCGCGGTCACGAACTTCGATATCCATGATATCGCCCGTTGTGCGAGGACCTTTGGGA
>CAYMTD010000637.1:0-1662 GCA_964393245.1 uncultured Syntrophaceae bacterium | reverse complement strand
GGACATGTCTATCTCAACGGTGAGGAGATCACAGGAAAGAAGCCTTATGAGATCGCTCGCAGAGGGGTGGGCAGGACGTATCAGATCATCCGGATCTTTCCAAAAATGACGCTTCTTGAGAACCTCCTGGTGGTGGGAAAAGGGAAGGAGAAAAGAATTATCGAAAAGGCAATGGAGCTTCTTCAACTCGTAAAGCTTCTTGACAAGAAGGATGACTATGCCTCCGATCTCTCCTTCGGTCAACAAAAGCTCCTCTCCCTCGCCCAGGTATTGATGCTTGATCCTGAGCTCATTTTGCTCGACGAGCCTGCGGCAGGGATCAATCCCACCCTCCAGAATGAGCTGATGACCTTGATTCACCGACTGAATGAGGAAGGGAAGACCTTCATCATCGTTGAGCATGATATGAATGTGATTATGAACCACTGTCAAAACGCGATTGCGCTCAATTACGGCCAAAAGATTGCTGAGGGAAGTTGCAGCGTGATCCAGAAAGATGAACGTCTCCTCGAACATTATTTTGGAAGATAAATGGATAGGGCGAATCAACAGGTTTTAACCATCGATCGACTGATCTCAGGTTACGGGAAGATGGAAATCCTTCATGGGATTTCCCTTTCGGTGAGAGAGGGAGAGGTCGTTGCCCTCATCGGACCCAATGGAGCAGGGAAATCGACGGTCCTTAAGGCAGTTTCAGGGCTTCTGAAGGTAACTTCTGGAAAAGTGATCTTCTTGGGAGAAGAGATCACTCATACCCCACCCCATCACGTAGTGGAAAAAGGAATGGCCTTCAATCCCCAGGGACGGGTCGTCTTCCCGGACATGACGGTTCAGGAACATCTGGATATGGGTGCCTGGACGATCAAAGACCCGACCGAGAAAGAGAAAGCCCTGGAACGGGTCTATCAGCTCTTCCCGTGGTTGACGAGGATGAAGAGGAGGAAGGCCTCCCAGATGAGCGGCGGAGAGCAACAGATGCTCTCTCTGGCGAGGGCACTGATGATCCAGCCCAAGCTCCTTCTCCTGGATGAGCCCTCCCTCGGGCTTTCGCCCAAATGGGTCAAAACCGTCTTCGAGAAGATTATCGAAATTAAAAAATCGGGTCTTCCATGCCTGATCGTCGAACAGAAAGCGGCCATGATACTCGAATATTCCGATTACGGCTATGTCCTGGAGATGGGAAACAACCGTTATGAGGGAAGAGGGCAAGACCTTCTCAAGAATCGAGATGTCCGCCAGCTCTATCTTGGAGGGTGAGGAAAAACAAATCAAAAATAATGCTTGACTTTTCTAAAAGAAACGATCATAATTTTGTAAAGTTGTAAGTTGTAAGGAGTTATTGTTTGGGATCAGTAAAAGAGGCCACAGAAGTGTATCTGAAAACTTTGTGGCCTTTTTTAGTAAGGACCAAAGGCGATTACAACTTACAGTCAGCTTAAAAAGAGAGGAGGTGAGTTGTAGTGGCCAAAGGTCGTGTCAAATGGTTTAATGAGAAGAAGGGCTATGGGTTCATCTCCAGAGATGACGGGAGTGATGTTTTCGTCCACTTTTCTGCCATTAAGAAGGATGGGTTCAAAACCCTTTATGAAGGCGATGAGGTTGAGTTCGAGGTCTCCCAGGGTCCGAAAGGACTCCAGGCGACAAACGTCACTGTTCTCACCT
>CAYMTD010000636.1:0-1667 GCA_964393245.1 uncultured Syntrophaceae bacterium | reverse complement strand
CTCTCTACCCCCCTATGGATAACTCAAACAAACTAACAAATATATTATACGAGGAAGGGATAGAAATGATGGAGAAGAAAAACTTTCACAATCTTAAGGAAGGGGGTAAAGAAATGAAATCAAAAATTCAGTCTTGTCTATGGATGGTCTTCATTTTTCTATTTCTCATGCTGGGTGTTTCGGGAGAGGCGTTCTGCGCAAAAGTTTTGAAATTGGCTCACCTCAATCCCCAAGAACCTTTCGACAATCCCACGGCACCCATTGCTGCGGTCTTCAAAACAATGGTAGAGGCGAAGACCAATCTTGGGGTCAAGGTAGAAATCTACGCAGCGGGTGTCTTAGGAAAAGAGCGTGAATCGATGGAGCAAGTTCAACAGGGAGTGATTCAAAGTTATATTGCATCGGGGACAGGAGTTGCTCAGTTCTATGGCCTTTACGATGTCACTAACCTTCCCTTTGCCTTCAATTCCTATGCCGTGGCTTATGAGGTCTACGACGGTCCCTTTGGCCAAGAGATGGCTGAGGATATTCGTAGGAAAACGGGTTTCAAGGTTTTAGGATTCGGTGAATCCGGAGGTTTTTTCCAGATCTCAAATTCTAAAAAACCCATTAAAACCCCTGCAGATATGAAGGGATTAAAAATCCGAACCATGTCTATCCCGCTCCACATGGGAATCATAGAGTCCCTCGGAGGCGCTCCCACTCCGATTGCATGGGTGGAGGTCTACACCGCATTGCAGACAGGTGTGGTCGATGGTCAAATGAATCCTATTCCGATTATCAACACTGCGAAATTACATGAAGTTCAGAAGTATATCACCTTGACCAATCATCTCTATGCTCCCTACGTATGGGTGATGAATGACAAATGGTTTCAGGGTCTAAGTCCTACCGAAAAAGAGATCATCCTCGATGCAGCCAAAACAGCGATCATGTCTGGAAGAGGTCTCAACCGTATCATTGAATCGTCCGATAAAGGTCTGCCCGTCATCGCAAAAAAGATGGAGATCTATACTCCCACTGCGGAGGAGCTTTCCCAGTTCAGGAAATTAGCCATTGCGGGAGCGCAGAAGATCATTTCCGAGAAACTTGGAGAGGACGGGAAGAAGTGGACTGAAAAGTTCTTAGGCGCTATTGAGGTAGCCGAGAAAAAGATGAAGGCGCAGGTTAAATAGAGCGCATGAATAAATGAACCCAAGTCTCCCCGAAAGTAAGTTGGCTTCATCCATTGAAACGCTTGCATGGATTGTCGAGAGGACAGCCGCCATTCCCTGTATGATCGCGATCGGAATGATGACCGTGATCGTACTGCTCGGAGTGGTGTTTCGATATATCCTCTTGAGTCCCTTGGGTTGGACAGAGGAAGCGGCCCGCTATCTAATGATCTGGGCCGCTTCCCTTGCCGTCAGTATGGGGATTATGAAGGGTGAACATGTGGGGATCGGCCTTGTGGTGCAGACATTTCCACCTCAGTTGAGACGGTGGGTGTCAGTAGGGGTCAATTTAGCCATCCTGTTTTTCCTATGGGTTCTCACTCAGCGCGGCTACTCGATGGCCATCCACGGAAGGGCCCAAATCTCCTCTCTTCTCGGAATTAGTATGATCTGGTCGCTGGCAGCCATCCCCATCGCAGGTTTCTTGGCCATGCTCCAAACCATCTTTTTGAT
>CAYMTD010000635.1:0-1669 GCA_964393245.1 uncultured Syntrophaceae bacterium | reverse complement strand
ATCCCAAGGCACATCCGACTTGAGTGGAAAGGCAGAGGGTCAAGCGGGATTTATCAAAAATCAAAACACTTTCAATACAATTCCCATCGCTGAGCTCAAAGAGGAACTTTTTTGTCCCGTCCCGTGCTTCTTCGACATGAACAGGATGGAGAGAGGAAAGGGTACTGATTTCCTTCAACTCCCGCCGGAACTTTTTGGAGAGGTTGGTCATTTCATCAATCGAATGGACGCCCTCCCTGTAGAGCCATCTTAATATCTGGGTCGTGCGGT
Organism: uncultured Syntrophaceae bacterium; assembly: GCA_964393245.1. Lineage (GTDB taxonomy): Bacteria > Desulfobacterota > BSN033 > BSN033 > UBA1163 > CAYMJV01. The sequence continues at coordinate 1,399 of CAYMTD010000635.1, read as the reverse complement.
ATCTCTCTTTTCCAAAAGATGTGATGAGCTGTTTGAGTTCTTGCAGAGAAAGATTCTTAAGATCAATTTTTGCGGAAGATTCATTCAATTCAAATCACCCTCACCCCTGAAAGCGTGAAGAGAAATTTCAATATTGGAACATCTCCAGGGCGTTGAAGAAGTAGTTGATCTCGAAAGCAGCCGTTTCAGGTGCATCCGATCCATGGACAATATTTTTCTCTATGTCGGTAGCATGCTGACGCCGAAGCGTTCCTTCTTTGGCCTGTTTGGGATCGGTTGCACCCATCAGGTCTCGTGTTTTGGCAATCGCCCCTTCGCCTTCCAGGACCATCACCACAGCAGGTCCGGAAGACATGAAGGTGGTCAGGCTGTCAAAGAAGGACTTTCCCCGGTGCACGGCATAGAACCCTTCCGCCTGTTTTTTATCCATCGAAATCATCTTTAGACCGATGACCTTCAGGCCATGGTCTTCAAAGCGTTTGATCACTTCTCCAATCAGATGTTTCTGAACGCCGTCCGGTTTCACAATTGACAGTGTCCTTTCCATGGATCCCTCCTCGCAACAGAAAACAAAAGGCCTTTGTATGAAGGCAAAGGTGAGGAGGCCGGTTTTGTCGGTGGGTTATGTCTGTAGTCCTGAAGACTTTGCACCTATCCCCTCGCCTTCAAACAAAACTGGTTCCTTAACCTTAACCTTAACCTTAACCTTAACCTTAACCTTAACCTACATTCATCGTTTATTGGCCGTGTGTGGATATTGTGTCATGAGTGACCAAACGAAATTATAGGGTCTTAATTTATCCTTCTCAAATCGAACTTGTCAAGCCGATGCTTCTTTAGTATCATTGTTTTACGGGAAAGTTCTCTATTTGAGTGGGGGTGTGAATGGAAGCGAAAAAAACGAATGGCTATGACGTCATTATCATCGGAGGAGGACCGGCAGGGTTGACGGCGGGTCTTTATGCATCGCGGGCGCGGCTTCGCACCCTTCTCATCGAGAATGGTCTATTCGGTGGACAGATGATGACAACTGAGACGATTGACAATTATCCCGGCTTCCCAGAAGGAGTGACAGGCGAGGAATTGAGCCGTTTGATGGAAGAGCAGGCGAAGCGGTTCGGCACGGAAACCATCAATGAAGAGGTGGTTGAGGTAGTCATGGAGGGGGCTCAAAAGCGGGTTCGAACTGCCGAATCGACTTATTCCTCTAAGACACTTATCATCTGTACGGGGACGGAGTATCGTAAATTAGGGATTCCAGGTGAGAAAGAATTCGCCGGGAAAGGGGTTTCTTACTGTGCGACCTGCGATGGCGCTTTTTTCAAAGACAGCCAGATCGTTGTTGTCGGAGGGGGGGATTCGGCCCTCACCGAGGCCCTCTTTCTTACAAAATTCGTGA
>CAYMTD010000634.1:0-1670 GCA_964393245.1 uncultured Syntrophaceae bacterium | reverse complement strand
CATCGGGGTGACGATCAAGCGATGGGTTTCCTTCCACGGGCTTGCCTTAAACTACCAAACAGATCTGAGCTATTTTGATTTGATTCGTCCCTGCGGCCTGGTAGGAAAGAAAATGGCTTCTATGGAAAAGATACTTGGAGAAAAGGTTCCACGGGAAAGGTTGGTTGAAAGGATGGTCTTTCATTTTGGAGATATATTTCAGAGAGAATGGGAGCAGAAGAAGTTGCAGGAGTTGGTTTCAGAGGGCAGCATGCAAAAAGCAATAGGCAGTAGCCGTACCCTTTAGGGTGCGTTTCGCGGGCTAAAGCCCGCAGCTACAAAGATTTCGTTACGCAGATGTTTTTGAAAGGTAATATGCATCCTAAAAAGGTAATCGTCATTGGAGGCGGTCCCGGGGGTTATGTAGCGGCGATTCGGGCTGCCCAACTTGGGGCCAAGGTCACCCTGGTCGAAAAAGACGAGATTGGCGGGACCTGCCTCAACCGTGGATGCATTCCCACAAAATCCCTTCTTCACGATGCCAAAATGCTACGTTCAATGAGAGGGTCGGTCGTCTTTCAATCCCTTCTCGATCGAAATTTCGATCCGCTCAAATCGATGATGGAAAGGAAGGAAAAAGTTGTCCGGGAACTTGTGAAGGGAGTGGAAGTGCTCCTCGAATCCCATCGGGTAACTGTTAAATCTGCCCGTGCAGAGCTTTTGGGGGCCCATCAGGTGGTCCTGCTCTACGGTGGCGAAAAAAAGGAGATGATCGAAGCCGATGCGGTTGTTCTGGCCCCCGGTTCGAAATCGAAGGACCTTCCGGGGATTTTCCCAGACGGGGATAAGATTATTACCAGCGACGATGCACTCAAAACGAAGAATATTCCATCCGAGATGGTCATCGTCGGCGGAGGCTATATCGGCGTTGAATTTGCCACATTCTTCAGCACCCTGGGCTCTAAGGTAACGATTGTGGAGATTCTCGAGAGCATTCTTCCCGGTCTCGAAGGAGAGCTGGTCCGAAATCTGCGGAGGGTGTTGGAAAGAGATAAGGTGAGGGTTCTGACCCAATCGAGCATTGAACATGTCGATCCCTCTGGAGAAGCCTTAAAACTGACCGTGAAAACCCAGCAGGGAGTTCAGGAGCTGGTGGCGGATAAATTGCTTGTGGCTGTTGGAAGGGCCCCCAATCTGGATCTTGATCTCGGGAAGGCGGGGGTAGAGTTCACTTCTGCAGGGATCAAAGTTAACCATCGAATGGAAACAATGGCTCGCGATATTTATGCGATCGGAGATGCTACAGGAGGCGCGATGTTGGCGCACGTGGCCATGGAAGAAGGCATGATTGCTGCGGAGAATATCATGGGGATGGACCGAGCCAAGGAGAATCCGCTCATGCCTCTTTGCATTTTTACTTATCCCGAGATCGCATCCGTCGGACTCACCGAGAAAGAGGCGAAAGCAAGGGGAGAGGTAAAGATCGGGCGTTTTCCGTTTCGTTCTAATCCAAAGGCCGTGATCAGCGGAGAGGACGATGGACTCATCAAGGTCGTGGTCGATCGAGAAACAGATAGAATCTTAGGCGTTCATATCATCGGCCACGACGCCAGCACATTGATTTCGATTGCCTCTTCTCTCATGAGACAGGGGGTGACATCAAGAGAGTTTTCGAGATGGATTCAGGCTCA
>CAYMTD010000633.1:0-1676 GCA_964393245.1 uncultured Syntrophaceae bacterium | reverse complement strand
CGAAGAGGTGGGCCACATTTGGATTAAGTTGAAAGCTGACGACCCCTCCACCCGAGCTCTCCCGAAGGTTGAAGAAGATCGGGCGGAACACCTGGAGGTTATCCCAGAGCGCTAAAAGAGTGGCATAGAGTGTGATCTCTTCCGCAAACTCCGAAGGCTTCGTGGACCATTTTCTAAAATTGGGGTGCCTTTTCACTTCCTCACAAAAAATCTCCGAAAGCGCAGGCTCATCCTGATAGGCCCTGGCCGCGAGGACAGGATTCGTTGAGACCTGTTCATAACCGAGATGTCTCAGCCATCTTAAACCGAGGGCGTAGTCGTTTCCAAACTTACATCTTTTTTCTTTTACCATCTGGTAATAGATATTTCCCTTGATCTCTTTCTCCGCGCTCCTCAGGAAGCCAGTTAGAAGATTCTTCCTAAAATCTAACCCTGCTTCAATCCGCGAAGCAGTTTGGGCCACCATGCTATTGCCCTTTTGAACTCTTTTCATCTTGGCGAGCCACTTCCTGATCACAGCCTCCGCAACTGAGCATTCTCCTTCCTTTCGCTCCAGGTTCTCCCATTCATCCAAGACGGCAAGGATATATCCGACGGACTCGACCCTCTCTGCCTCAAGCAGCCATCGGCTTTCAAGTCCATAGAAATTGAGTGCCATTTCGATTATGGCCTCATAGGCATATTGCCTAAAGTTAATTTTTCTTCGAAGCGCCCCTTCTTCATCCGAGCGGATGGATGCGGGCGAATGAAAATCGAGATTAAGTTTCCTGATGAGGCCACCTACCGTCTTTGGAAGCATGCCATTGATCTCAGGAAAAAGTAGATGGTCTGCCGCCAGGGGGGTCTGGCCCATCTGGATTAATCGGTGGATGTGGGAGGCATGGTCGTCCGGAATGGGCGGCTTTTCTTCGAGAGATAACCGCTCAGGGGCACTTGAGTTGACAATTTGACTGATGGTCTCTTGTGTCAAAACCTTCATCATCCTCTCCCTCCATATTTTCCGCTGCATGTAACTCAAGGCTTCAGCCTTGATTCATCAACCCTAAAGGGTTGAGTTACAACTTGACTGGTCGACCCTGGGGATTTTTATCCACTCCAAGGGAATCCAGATGTCTTTCGATATGTTTCTCCAGCAAAGACCAGTAGTCTTCCTCATATTGGGATAGAATTTCATAGATCCTTTCTTTTAAGAGATGCTTTCCACTCCCATCTTTTGCGTTAAGCAGATATCCATAAGTGATATGCAGAAGCTGCCTGGAATCATCCTTGTCCAATAAAGCGGGAAGCTCCTCATCCCGAAGCTCCTTTAGCTCAGGAATGCGGTTGAGATCTGTGGTTACATGATAGAGTTTACAAGCCTCGTCAAAGCTGCTCAGAGCCCACCGATGCATCTCCCTGTAAAGGGAGGGCGAGACGGATGCAATGAGACGGACGGCCTCCAACCAGCTTGTACCGGCTGTTTTTAGATGGAGTCCTCCTTTTGCCAATTCCCCAATGGAAGGAAAAACCGAGAATTTGTCGCTCCCCGAATGAATCGAGATTTTGTAGTTCCCGTGATCTCTGGCGATGAGCACATGTTGATAGAACTGTTTGCGGAAATCCCCCGAATTCCCGCGATAATCGATTGCCTTCTGGAATTCTCCAATGAAGCGTGGAGCAAGGGCATCAATCTTAAC
>CAYMTD010000632.1:0-1680 GCA_964393245.1 uncultured Syntrophaceae bacterium | reverse complement strand
CTGAAGAGGAGGTTATTCTGAAGGAGGAAGGCGTTCCCTTCTTCAAGGTCCCGGTCATCAAGAAGGTGCTGAATTAACGGTCAAAAAAGAAGCAGAGCGCAAAGCGCGTAGGGCATAGAGAAAGAATCAAGACAGTAAAGGAAAACTTCAAAATCTAAGATCTAATTCGGGGCGTTAAGGCTTCAAATCAAAAAGGGCCTCCTGAAATTTATCCTCTCTGAATAACAAGATTCTCACGGAACTTCCCGGCTTCAGTGCATCGAAGGCCTCTTCAAATTCCTGGACGGTTCCCACCTCTCTTAGGTTAACTTTCGTCACGATATCTCCAGCTTTAATTCCTGAAGCCTCCGAGGCGCTTCCTGGCACCACTTCTGAAACAAGAACTCCTTTTTCACCCTTGAAGTTGAAATGAGAGGCGAGGGAAGGGGTAAGTTCCTGGACCCGGATGCCATGGCGTTCTCCAAGAGCCTCTTTCCTGGCAAGAGAGACACCCTGATCATCGATGATTCTCGCCGCCGCATAAACCGGGGCTTTTGATTTCAAGGCCAGGATGATGGCATCGCTGGGCCGAGCGTCGAGTTCAATGACTTCCTTATTGACGATAAGAAAAAGCTTTGCGTAGTAGGTGTTATTCTTCAGTTCGACGATCTTCACCTCTTTCACCTTCGCATGGACCTGCTCCAGAATGGAGTGGAGAAGGTCATGGGTCATGGGTCTGGAGGTCGGGAGGCTTTTCAACTCCCTTTCGATCGCATGGGCTTCGAGAAGGCCGATCCAGATGGGGAGGGCCTTTTTCCCCTCCTTATCCGTGAGGATGACGACCGGGTTCTGTCCGGTGGCATCCACCCTCACCCCTTTTACCTCCATCTCAATGAAAAGAGGTAGGGTTTCCTTGCTGACAGCAAAAAGGCCCAAAGCAATAAGCAGAAGAACGGCCAATCCAGCCTTCAGGTATGTTCTCATTGATGGCTCCCTCTTTTTCTCCTTTCCTCAATCGCCCTTTTTCTTAGAACGGCCATCAGACCGATGATGATCTTTTGGCCATCCCGTTTCGTGGTAGGGTGAGGTTTCTTAATAATTCGTTGGCAGAAGGCATGGGCCCGGTTCTCATCCCATCCCAGTTTCTCCAGAAGGTAGTCCATGAACTTCTCCTGGCTCTCAGTGAACGATTCGAGTCCCTGGGGGCTACCGGAGGGGATCAGGCGCCCTTTGGGAGCGGGCTGGTAGGGATCCGGAAGGAGGCCTCTAAACCCCATGTCTTGAAACCGCTTCATCACCTTTTCGAAACCTTGTGCGGTTAATTGGGCCGAACTCTCCACTCCCGCCACTCCTCTAAGGATCTGACGATAAGACTCATCGTCAAGCCGGAGGTCTTCCTTGGCAATGTGCACCAGTGCCTTCTTCTTTCTCCCAATAGGCATATTTAATCCTATGAAAAGTATAAACCAAATCATACGAAAAGGGAAAGAAATTATACACGAGGACATAAGGCCTGTGTAGTTTGTCATTCCGGGCTTGACCCGGAATCCAGTGTTGTCCTGGATTCCCGCTTTCGCGGGAATGACGAACATTGATGTGAATAATGACGCCATATTATATATAGTAACCCTCCAATTGACAGATCATTCATTTTTAAATAGCATGGATGCAATCCTATTTGCTCATGGATATTCGATTGGT
>CAYMTD010000631.1:0-1684 GCA_964393245.1 uncultured Syntrophaceae bacterium | reverse complement strand
TTTAACCATTTATTGCAGGATTGTCAAGGTGGATATCAAGATTTCTGCAAAGGTCCAGAAATCCGAGAGAATCAAAAGGCATTCTTACAGCATTCCTACGAGAAAGTTCACTTCTTCCCTGCTCCCTTCAAGCCCGTGCCCGTTAGAGTCGAGACAATGATTTCCTTCCTGTTATGTTTCAGATATTTTTTTAAACCTGCCATCGTGGCCGCAGCGGTGGGTTCGATGAAGTGACCTTTCAGGCCCATCTCCTTTTGCGCTATCTGAATCTCTGTTTCCGTCACGGTTAAAACCTCTCCGTCCGTCTCTCTGATCGCATCCAGGATTTGCCTTCCCCGCACAGGTTCTGCAATCGCAATCCCTTCTGCCAGGGTCTTTCTCCTGGTCTCGATAGGCTTCGTTTCTTTCCACCCCTTCTTGAAAGCCTGATCAAGAGGAGCACACGAAACCGATTGCACAGCTATAAGACGAGGGATTCTCTTAACCTTCCCTGCTTCCTTCAACTCCTTGAAACCGAGATAGGTTCCCAAGAACAATGTCCCATGTCCGACAGGGAGGACGATCGCATCAGGAGCCTTCCAACCCAGCTGCTCCCATATCTCAAAAGCAAAGGTCTTCGTCCCGTGAAGGAAGAAGGGATTCCAACAATGGCTGGCATAGTAGACTTTCGAAGCAGCCTCCATAGTGACTTCTGCTGTCCTTTTCCTTGAGCCCTCAATTCTTCTTAACGTAGCCCCATAGGCCTCGATCTGGACCAGCTTTCCTAAAGAAGTGACCCGGGGAACATAGATCTCGCATCCGATTCCCGCTCTAACACAGTAAGCCGCAATGGCTGCGCCGGCATTCCCTGAAGAGTCCTCCACCACCTTCTTAACTCCCAATTCCTTCAGCTTGCTGATGAGGACCGTCGCCCCTCGATCCTTGTACGACCCTGTTGGAAAAAGATAGTCAATTTTCAGAAGAATGGGACGGCCATTCCATTTCATCGACTCCAGCGGCGTGAACCCTTCTCCCATGGAGAGAACGGATTCATCCTGGTCGATGGGAATTGCCTCCCGGTACCGCCAGAGAGAAGCCCTTCTTTTCATGATCTTCTTGATGTCAAAGGTTGGCTCAAATTGAAGGTCGAGAAAGGAACCACAATCACAACGCCATCGGGTGGGCTCGACAGGATAGACTTGGCCACAGTGGGAGCAGTAGAATTTTTCCATGGGTTGAACCCACATGGCGCAAAGCACATGGCGTAAGAACATATTACCCCACCGTGACAGGCAAGGTATTCAAAAACATCAGATGAAAACCACTCTAAAGTTCCAATCTCGCCCTGAACTTGCTTCCTAAGTTGTTTCAGGGTCTCTTCTCGGTTAGATTCTGAAACAAGTTCAGAATGACAGAATTCAACAAGGGATTTTTCGCTATGCCCTTTGCGCTATGCTCTATGTGTTATGTCTGAGAAACCAGAGGCAGCATGACCCGGAAGGTCGTTCGATATTCTTCGGACTCCACTTCCATCCTCCCCCCCATCTGCTTGACCAATCGCGTGGTGATGTGAAGCCCTCTGCCCTTTCCGTTCCCCATGAGGAAGCGGTCTCTATCTTCCTCTCGGATCTTGCCTGTATTGGTGATCTCGGCGACGGCCCATCCGTCCTTTCGATAGGACCGGATGGCGAGTTCTCCTCCTTCC
>CAYMTD010000630.1:0-1686 GCA_964393245.1 uncultured Syntrophaceae bacterium | reverse complement strand
GGGACGGAGAGCGATAATGCCGCGATCCTCGGGACGCTCGATTCTTACCCTGAGAAGAGGCATTTTCTTACTACGCGGGTCGAACACCCTGCCGTCAATAATCTCTCCTCCTATTTAGCCCGAAAGGGCTACCGGGTAACGGAGCTTGCGGTCGATCGGGAAGGGCGGCTGGATCTGGATGAATTGAGGGAGTCGCTCACGGACGAGACTGCCCTTGTTTCGATCATGTATGCCAATAATGAAACAGGAGTTATCTTTCCCATTGGGGAAATAGGCGAGATTGTTAAAGCGCGAGGAGTTCCTTTTCATACCGATGCCGTCCAGGCGGTAGGCAAGATTCCTCTCAATATGAAAAGATCGACCGTTGATATGCTGTCCATCTCGGGCCACAAGCTCCATGCACCGAAGGGGATTGGCGTCCTCTATATCCGGAAGGGGACAAAGTTTTCTCCTTTTTTGATCGGTGGCCATCAGGAGAAGGGGAGAAGGGGTGGGACAGAGAATGTTCCTTACATCATCGCCCTTGGGAAGGCTTGCGAGCTGGCGAAAAAGAACCTTAACGATGAAAATACGCGAGTGAAAGTGTTGAGAGATTATCTCGAGGCGAAGATTCTGGAGAAGATTCCTAACACGCTGGTCAATGGGGATCGAAAAAACCGACTCCCCAACACCCTGAGCGTCAGTTTCGAATACGTGGAAGGAGAATCGATCCTCTTGTTGCTCTCGGATCTTGGCATCTGTGCCTCTTCAGGGTCGGCCTGTACGTCCGGCTCTCTTGAACCTTCGCACGTTCTCAGGGCCATGGGCGTTCCTTTTACGGCCGCTCACGGTTCCATTCGTTTTAGCCTCTCCATTTACAATACCAAGGAGGAGATGGACTACATCATTGAACATCTGCCTCCCATCATTCAGAGACTGCGCGATATCTCGCCTTTCTGGAAAGACTACTTGAAGGCCCAAGGGAAGCGATAGCCCGACATCCATTTCTCAGTTTGTCCTTTCTTTGTTACACGTGTCCTCCTCCGCGGTTCCATCTCTTACACCACGATGGCGATCACTGCAACCGCTATGCTTACAATCATGGCCACCCAATCGAAAACCGTTAGGCGTGGCTCATATCGGAAGCGTCGGCCCGGGGCTCCAAAACCGCGAGCCTCCATCGCCTCTGCCAATTCGTCTGCCAACTGGAAGGCCTGAATGAGAAGGGGTCCAGCCAAAGCAGGAAAATACCGCAGTCCTCTGAGGCCCCCTTCAATAGGGATTCCCCGGGCCCGCTGAGCATCTCGGATGCTGATGACCCGTCGGATGAGGACATGGACGAACTGCATAGAGGCAGTGAGCACGAAGACGAAGGAATAGGGGGCGCCCATTTTAACCAGTGCGTTCGAAAGTGCCTGGGGGCTGGTGGTCTGAAAAAAGAGAAAGAAGACGGTGCCAATGGTGAGCAGCCGAAGCGCGGCCAGAATAGCGGTCTCCAGGTCAAAGGCAAGTCCTGCGATGATGAAAAAGGTAAAGGCCGCCAACCCCAGCCCCTTCAGCAAACCCAACCATGCAAGACCGAGGTGCAGCCATAAGGTGATCATTAAAAGGATTCCAAGAGCGATCGCCAGTTCGAACCACTGATGAAACGTCATCAGAATGGAGGTGGCCGCCAGAAGCGCAATCAGTTTGGACCGGGGATCAAGT
>CAYMTD010000629.1:0-1692 GCA_964393245.1 uncultured Syntrophaceae bacterium | reverse complement strand
GTTTGAATCCCCAAATGAGGGCAAGGACATAGGCGACAAAGCTCAAAATGATCACGATCACCAAGGCATCAGGGATCCAGCGCTCTGTCCAGCGTGTGAGGGCATCTCCCCAATCCTTTAGAAATTCAAAGGCTCCTCGGGTTTCCTCCTTCTTTTTCTCGTTCATAGGAAGTCCTCCTTTTTAAGGTGATGGAAGAAATGAGAATCTCAATAACTTGGTTTAAAGCAATGATCGAGGGTCGCGGATGAAATCACCTCCTTCCTTGAATGAATTGGAAAAAAATCTACGAGAGTTAGAATTGGTAAATGGAGAAAGGATGATTCGTTGACTTTTTCATATTAAAAAAACGCCTTTTTGTCAAGGGAAATATAAAGATCCTAAGGTTCTTCAAAGGCTTTTTATCATTGACTTTTTTTTAATTTGTGTTAACATCGTTTCAATATTATAGAGGTATTTGATTGATTCGATCTTTTCTTGCCATTGAGCTTCCCGAGGCCATCCGAAGGAAGATCGAGGAGGTTCAAAAGGACCTACGGATATCGCATGCTGATGTGCGATGGGTGAATCCTGAAAATATTCACCTGACACTTAAATTCTTCGGAAATATTGATGAGGCGAGGATAGATCCTATCGTCAAATCGCTCGAAGGCACCATCGGGGCCACCTCTCCTTTCTCCCTTTTGATCCGTGGGATGGGCTCTTTTCCTCATTTAAAAAAACCAAGAGTGATCTGGATGGGGCTGCAGGAAGGGAAGCAAGATTTGGTCGCCTTACAAAGACAAATAGACGGGGAGTTAAAAAAGATTGGGCTCGAACCCGAGGGAAGAGACTTCCATCCCCACCTCACTCTGGGAAGGGTGAAATCGAACCGCGGGATAGACGAACTGATCGGAAGAATGGAGAGGTATCGAGAGGAGGGGTTTGGAGATTTCAGAGTGGAAAGAATCGTTCTGTTCAAGAGTGATTTGAAGCCTTCTGGTCCCATCTATACCCGCATGAGAGAGATGTGGTTAGGAGGCCTTTAAATTGCAGATTGCGGATTGCAGATTGAAAAATCTGAAATCAAATTGGAGGCATAATGAAACCAGATTCCAGCAAAGAGAAGGCGTTGAATTTAGCGATCTCTCAGATTGAGAGACAATACGGAAAGGGAGCCATTATGAGATGGGGGGCCGAAGCACCGACCGGGGAGATTCCAACGGTCTCCACGGGGTCCCTTTCTTTAGACCTTGCTCTGGGAGTAGGGGGATTGCCAAGAGGGAGAGTGGTGGAGATTTTCGGGCCTGAGGCGTCCGGGAAGACGACCCTGGCCCTCCACGCCATTGCGGAAGCTCAGAAGGCAGGAGGGACGGCAGTCTTCATCGATGCCGAACATGCCCTGGATGTTCAATATGCCAAACGATTGGGGGTCGATGTTGACAAACTTCTCATCGCTCAACCCGATACCGGAGAGCAGGCCCTCGATATTGCAGAAGAGCTGGTTCGAAGCAGCGCCGTCGATGTGATCGTCATCGATTCCGTGGCTGCTCTGGTTCCCAAGGCTGAGATTGAGGGAGAGATGGGGGATGCCCACATGGGACTTCAGGCCAGGCTCATGTCCCAGGCATTAAGAAAGATGACCGCTACCATCAGCAAGTCGAATACGACCGTGATCTTTGTCAACCAGATCCGGATGAAGATTGGGATCATGT
>CAYMTD010000628.1:0-1710 GCA_964393245.1 uncultured Syntrophaceae bacterium | reverse complement strand
TTCGGTAATTCCAGAAGAAGAATATCCAGATTGGTAATCGCTTCACGAAACTTATTTTCAAAAAAATATCCTCGACCGATCTGATAGAGCGCCTTCTCCCTGAATCTCGAATTCAGAATGTTGAAGTAATAAGGGAGGGAGTCCGAGACCTTCCCCTCGGAAAACATCAATTCAGCGGTCAACCACTGAACGAAATTTTTCTCATCTTCCATATGATTCAATTTCTGTAACCGCTGAAAGACTTTATTCGCTCCATCCGCCTCACCGAGATGGACATAATTCCAGAAGAGAATCAGCAAGGAGATCCCCGTCAGTGGATGTCCAGGAGATTTATCGACCATCCAATTGATTTCCCGGACAGAAGCGGAAGGGTCCCCGTTGAGGAAGAACATTCTCCCTAAGAGATAGTGGGTATGGAATAGAAGTGGGGATTCCTTCAAATGGTTTTTCAACCCCTGAAAGATCTCGATGGCTTCCCTGAAATTTCCTGAGCGGTATTCACAGAACCCCAGCCTCCATTGGACCTCTGGAAGAAAGGGATCGTTCTTGAATCGTTCTTTAAACATTCTGAAATGGTAGGCTGCGTCAGTGAACCTTCCTGACCTTAAGTGTGCCTCCCCAAGCCAAAACAGGGCATATCTAAAGTACCCTTGAGTCATGAGCTTGGGATCCTCCCAAAGCGGTCTAAGACAACGGACGGCCCCATCGTAATCTTTCTGCCGAAAGGATAAAAGGCCCAGCCAAAAGAGGGAGGCTTGGATGAGATCATGGTGACGAGATGAGACAGGAACTTTTTTGAGAGAGGCCTCCGCCTGAGACAACCTGCTGAATTCAAAATCGAGGAGCCCTAACAAGTAGTAGGCGGAATCGATCCATTCAAACTTGGGAAACCTCCTGACCAAGGAGGACAGGAGTTTCCGCGCTTCGTCGCTATTGCCTAAGCGGATCTCAATTTCTGCCAGCCAATAAAGCACATGGTCTGTGTGTTCAAACTTCTTGTTTTCATTAAGGATTTTCAGAAAAAGCGTTTTGCTTTCTCTTAACTTCTTTTTGAGAAGCAGGATTCTTCCCAAAAGGTAACAAACCTTATATCTTTTTTCATGATTGGGGTGATCTTGAATAAACTGAGAAAACTGTCTTTCGGCGATGTCGTAAAAACCATCCTTAAACGCTCCGACTCCGACTAAGAGAAGTTGCTCATCTGGATTATAATTCCTGGAATGAAGATTTTCAGCCCTTAAGATGCCGCAGAGAAATGCAATCCAAATGAGAAAGAGGACTATTTTTCTGATCATCGTTTTAAAATGCCCCTTGGCTTTTCAATCAATCTTAACTCTTCAGGGGTATTGACATTAAGAAAGGACTCCCTGGTCGGGTCCAGAGAAAGAAATTCATCTTCCTTCACGACATTTACTCTCACCATCGGGTAGATATCGATAATTTTAAGCTTTCCCCGTTTCATAATCTTTTTGATCGGACCCAGGCAGCTCTTGGAATAAATCGCATGGAGAGGTTGTAGCCCATCTCTCGTTCTCGGAACGACAACATCATAGTCTTCGATTTTCCCCAGGAGATATCGAATCAGAGCATGCTTTAAGAAGGGCATATCACATCCCACACAAAAGGCATGGGGGTAAGTGGCGTGGAATATCCCAGTATACAATCCTCCCAGGACGCCCTGGTCTGGAATAAGATCGGTGTGAATTCTTG
>CAYMTD010000627.1:0-1711 GCA_964393245.1 uncultured Syntrophaceae bacterium | reverse complement strand
CAGTTTTTCCTACCTTCTCAGTGCCATTGCTGTCAATCCTATCTCGAAGAAGGACAAAGGAGGATCTGCCCGGACTGCCTTTCAAAGATCCAATCGATCGTCCCCCCCTTCTGCACGATCTGTGGGATCCCCTTCGTTTCAAGCGAAGTGGATTGCCATCCCTGTGGCGCTTGTGTGACAAAGGAGAAATATTTTACAATGGCCAGGGCGCTGGGATATTACGAGGGACCGCTCCGGAGGGCGATCCATCGTTGGAAATACGAGGGGAAGATCGGTCTCAGCCCTCTCTTTGGCGAATGGATGGCAGAAAAACTTCCACAGTATTGGGATCCGAAGTGCTTTGACTTGATCCTTCCCGTCCCTCTTCATAAACGGCGCTTGAGAGAACGAGGATTCAACCAGGCCCTGCTTCTGGCGAAGGAGTTGAGCCGTCGTACGGGGATTCCTCACAGGAAGAATATCCTCCAAAAGAAGAGGCCGACCCCTCCTCAGGTCCAGCTCAGCGGCGCAGAGAGGGGGAAGGCGGTCAGGAAATCCTTTCATATTTTGGGCGGAGAAGCACTGAAAGGGAAGACCGTCCTGTTGGTGGATGATGTCTACACGACCGGTGCAACCGTCAACGAATGTTCGAAAGTATTGTTGGCCGCAGGGGCAGCCAGGATTGATGTCTACACTTTAACCCATGCTGTCAACATAAGTTAAGAGTCCGGAAGTTCAGAGAAAAAAATGGTTTAACACTCCGAACTAAATTACTCCAAACTCAACACTCCTGTAAGGGAAATGATGCGTCGTCGCAAAAGATGGTTCTTTCTCTGGATTCTCGTTCCGGTTCTGATCTTAGGAATGGCTGGGTATCTGTTCTATCATCATTTGTTCGATCCAACTCTCTATAAAGGAATCCTTGAAGATTCTTTAACCGAGCTTCTTCATAAAGAAATCTTTATTGGAAGGGCAAAGATCAGCCTCTGGGATGGAGTCGGTTTTGTCTTTGAAGATCTTCACGTCAAAGACTACAGCTCGGGATCGGACCTTTTCTATTCCAAAAGGGTGATCCTGAAGTCGAAGCTCTATCCGCTACTGAAAGGCGAAGTGAAATGGAAGCGGATCGTCCTGGACCAACCTGTCCTCCACCTCCTCAGAGATAGGGAGGGGCGTATAAACCTTTGGGGTGACTTCATCAGTGGGAGGAAAGCAGAGGCGTCACCTCAGAAGTTCATTCAAATCCTTTCCTCCTTATTTGGAGGCTCCATCACTCTTCAAAATGGAGAGATCTTTTTATCAGATGAAGGTCTGGGGCCGAGCCCTCTTCTCACCCACATCAAGGCTTTCCACTTTTCGCTCTCAGATCTCTCCCATCGAAACCCTTTTTCGTTTCGCCTGAGCGGGATTGTCGTCCACTCCAATCGAGAAGGCCGTATGGTCATGAGTGGAACGATTCAGAATATTTCTGAAGACATGGATCTCTCAAAAGGAAGCGTAGATGCAAAGGTAGAGTTGAAAGAGATCCAGGCGCTACATTTCTGGCCGTATTTCAAATCCTTTCTGCCGATGGATATGCTCTCCGGAACGCTCGATTTGGCAGCCCGATACCAAGGGGATTTCCGAGGAAGCTTCAAGGCTTCTGCCAACCTGAGGTTCAAGGAATTCACCCTCGACTATCCAAAGGTCTTCGCCTATGTCATAAAACCAAAGTGGATGAATGTGAACCTTA
>CAYMTD010000626.1:0-1722 GCA_964393245.1 uncultured Syntrophaceae bacterium | reverse complement strand
CATTCATATCTATCGGGACTCGAGGAGCCTTGCTCTGGTCATTCTCATGCCTGCCCTCCTGATGCTTCTTTTTGGATATGCCGTCACCCTGGATGTGAAGAAGGTGCCGATGGCCGTTTTCGACCAGGATGGAGCGCAGGAGAGCCTCTCTTTCGTCCATCGGTTCAGTGGTTCTCCGTATTTCGATGTTAAGATTTTTGTCGAAAATGAAAAGGAGATCACGCACCACATCGATGAGGGCAGGGTGAAGATGGGATTGGTCCTCCCGTGGGATTTTTCAAGGATGGTGAAGACGGGGAAGAAGGTTCCTGTCCAACTTATCTTGGACGGAACGGATTCGAATACGGCCAATATCATCCTGAGCTATGTTCAGGCGGTTGTTCGCCAGTATAATCAGGAGAAGACCTTCCTGAAAGTGGAGCGGATGGGAAGAGAAAAGTTAAGGACCCCTGTCGAGGGTCGGACAAGAGTCTGGTTCAATGAGGATCTTGAGTCCAAAAACTATTTTATTCCTGGATTGGTTGCGGTGATCATGTCCATTATAGGGGTTCTTCTCACCGGGCAGGTGATTGTTCGGGAATGGGAAAGAGGAACGATGGAACTGCTCATCTCCGCGCCGGTCAAAAAGAGTGAGTTGATGATTGGGAAGTTATTCCCATACTTTTTCCTTGGCCTTCTGGACCTTACGTTGGCGGTTCTGATGGGGAAATGGGTCTTTCAGGTTCCGTTGAGGGGAAGCGTTTCTCTTCTTTTTTGTCTATCTTCGATTTACATCTTTGTTGCCTTAGCGCTCGGTTTGACGATCTCGACGGTGGCCCGAACCCAAATCCTGGCCAACCAAATGGCTATGATCATCGGGTTTCTTCCCACGTTTCTTCTTTCGGGGTTTACCTTTATGATTGCTAACATGCCGATATGGCTTCAGGTCATCACCTATGGCATTGCGCCGCGCTATTATGTAACCATTCTCAAGGAAATCTTTCTGAAAGGAGCCGACCTCTCCTTTCTCTGGACAGAAACGATGATCCTGATCGGGATGATGATCGCCGGGGTCTGGATTGCAACGAAGAGTTTCAAAAAGGAGTTGAGGTAGAAACAGGGGAAGGATGGAATTTTGGAAGGATGAAATGGTGGAGTAATGGAAATATGGTTTCGTTAAATGCCCGAAAATCTGTCACTCCTGCGGAAGCAGGAGTCCGGAAGTATTTGAATTATCTGGATTCCCGCTTATGCGGGAATGACGGAAAAAAGGGAATTGCTGCTTTTTAAGAGAGTACCATTCTTCCATTGTTCCAATATTCCAACATGCGGTTGGGTTTTATGTTTAAACGGGTTCGCTATCTTTTCGTCAAAGAGTTGATTCAAGTCCTGCGGGATAAGAGGATGAGGGTCACCCTCATCTTTCCTCCGATCTTTCAACTGATCGTCTTTGGATATGCTGCCAATCTGGATGTGAAGGATATTCGGACAGCCGTCCGGGATCTGGATCAGACCGTCGAGTCGAGGAATCTCATCGATCGCTTTAGAAGTTCTAAATACTTCAAGGTTGTTGCCACTCCTCAAACTTCGGAGGAGATTGAAAAGCTTATCCGAAAAGGAGAGGTTATCCTGAGCATGGAGATTCCGAGCGGTTTTTCGAGAAAGGTGAAGAAGGGAGATACCGGGATCCTTCAGATTCTTGTGGATGGGACGGAGTCGAACACCGCCATGATCGCCTTGGGC
>CAYMTD010000625.1:0-1724 GCA_964393245.1 uncultured Syntrophaceae bacterium | reverse complement strand
TGATGGATATCGGTTCCTACCGCGGCCTCCGGCATCGCAAATCGCTGCCCGTTCGCGGGCAGAGGACACACACCAATGCGAGGACGAGGAAAGGACCCCGTCGAGCGATCATTGGAAAGAAGAAGGAAAAAGAGTAGTCCCCCACTCTTGCAATGGGGTTTTGGATAACGGAGGAGACATGGCCACAGGTCCAGGCACAAAGAAGAAGAAAGTGAAGAAGAATATTCAAGCAGGAATTGCTCATATCCAGGCAACGTTTAATAACACCATCATCACTATCACCGACCCAGAAGGAAATGTCATCACCTGGTCCAGTGCGGGCACCCAGGGCTTTAAAGGATCAAGAAAGAGCACGCCCTTTGCAGCCCAAATGGCTGCGGAGGATGCGGCCAAGAAGGCCATGGAACACGGCGTGCGATCCATCGATGTCTATGTGAAAGGGCCAGGGGCAGGAAGGGAATCGGCGCTGAGATCTCTTCAGGCCGCTGGATTGAGGGTCCACCTGATCAAAGATGTGACTCCCATTCCCCATAATGGATGTCGTCCACCGAAAAGGAGACGTGTTTAAGACACACGTCTGATTACACAGATTTATGAATAGATTACACAGTTGGGAGAAACCGATTCAATTACCGAACAAATAATTGGGTGCTCCTTCGAAGTTCACCGAGAGTTAGGCCCTGGGTTTAATGAAAGAATCTACCACAATGCATTGAGATTATCATTTGATCAAAAAGGATTGCAATACGAAACAGAAAAGGAATTTGAAGTTTCTTATTTGAACAAAAAGATTGGTAGTTTCAGGGCAGATATAGTGGTGGAAGGTGAAATAGTTGTTGAAGTAAAGTCTTTGGCAGGAAATATTCCAACTATTTTTGAACATCAGTTAATTTCATATTTAAAGGCGTCAGGTCTTCATGTTGGCTTATTAATAAATTTTGGAAATAAAAGTTGTCAGGTAAAGCGAGTAGCTTTTTAATCTGTGTAATCTTGAATTTAATCGGTGTAATCAGTTTTAATAAAATTAAAACAGGAGGGTAGCGTTGGCGAGATACACAAAATCGGCTTGTCGGTTGTGTCGAAGAGAGAATCTGAAGCTCTTCCTCAAGGGGGAAAGATGCTATACCGAGAAGTGTGCCATCGAACGCAGGAATTATGCTCCCGGGCAGCACGGCCAGGATCGAAGGAAGTTCTCGGATTATGGAGCCCAATTGAGGGAGAAACAGAAAGTCAAACGATTATACGGTCTCCTCGAAAACCAGTTCCGAAACACCTTTAAGGAAGCAGACCGGCAGAAGGGAATTACTGGAGAGGTTCTCCTCTTCTTGCTGGAACGCAGATTGGATAACATTGTCTACCGGCTGGGCTTTGCCAATTCGAGAAACGAAGCCCGGCAACTTGTACGGCACAATCATTTTTCAGTCAACCAATCAAAGGTGAATATTCCCTCCTATCTCGTGAAACCGGGGGATGTCATTGAGGTGCGAGAGAAAAGCAAGAAGGTCGTACGCATTCAAGAAGCCTTGGAGGGAGTGGCCCGGCGGGGCGTCCCTCAATGGCTGGAATTGGATAAGGACCAAATGAAAGGAAGTGTGAAATCTATGCCGACGAGGGAGGAGATTACCATTCCGATTCAAGAGAAGTTGATCGTGGAACTTTATTCAAAATAACCCTTTTAAACCCTTTTTGATAAGGGAGGAAATATGCAATACAAAAGTTGGAAA
>CAYMTD010000624.1:0-1728 GCA_964393245.1 uncultured Syntrophaceae bacterium | reverse complement strand
CCTTCTCCCTGATCGATGACCAATTCCGAACAGGGGCCGCAAGGCCCGGTCTCTCCCATGGCCCAGAAATTATCCTTTTCTTCCATCCGGACAATCCGCTCGGCTGGAATGCCAACTTTTCTCCAGAGCTCGAAGGCATCGTCGTCTTCAAGGTAGATGGTGATCCACATCTTCTCGGCGGGAAGCCCCCACCCCCGGATGAGAAGGTCCCAGGCCATCTCAATGGCTTCTTTCTTAAAATAGTCCCCGAAGGAGAAGTTTCCTAACATCTCAAAGAAGGTATGGTGCCGGGCTGTCTTTCCTACGATCTCCAGATCGTTGTGCTTTCCCCCTGCGCGGACGCATTTCTGCGAAGTGACGGCCCGTTGATAGTCCCGAATCTCTTCAGCCAAGAAGACCCCTTTGAACTGAACCATGCCTGCATTGGTGAAGAGCAGAGAAGGGTCGTTCTTCGGGACCAGGGATGAGCTCCGAACAACCCGATGATTCCTTTCCTCAAAATATCGAATAAAGGCCTTTCGAACCTCAGCAGAGGTCATCGCTTCAAACCCGTTCCTCCTCCCTCACGCATTCTCGGATCCGGAGGTTTCACGAATTTTACTTTCTTCTCTTCTGTTTTAGCTTCCTCTTTCTGCTTCTCGAGATGTTCGAAGTCTTCCCAGGTGACATCGCTCGTCGCGAGAATTCCCTTCACCCTTAAGGCGAAGTCATCCGGATTGGTACAATGCTTGAGGGCTTCTTCGTACGTGATCAAATTTTCCTGCATCAGAAACATGAGGGACTGGTCGAAGGACTGCATCCCGTAGCTGGTATATCCTTTCGAAATCGCATCATTGATTTCATTAGTCTTATCCTTCTCAATGATGCACTCTTTCACTCTGGCCGTGGATACCAGAACCTCCACAGCTGGAACCCGCCCGATGCCGTCTGCCTTCGGCACCAAACGTTGAGAGATGACTCCTTTGATCACCCCCGCCAGTTGGAGGCGAACCTGCTTCTGATGGTAGGGGGGGAAGACGGAGATGATGCGGTTGATCGTTTCGGTGGCATTCAACGTATGGAGGGTGGACATGACCAGATGCCCCGTTTCAGCAGCGGTCAGAGCGGTCTCAATCGTTTCAAAGTCCCTCATCTCACCCACCAGGATCACATCCGGATCCTGACGGAGGGCCACGCGGAGGGCACTGGAAAAGGTGTTCGTATCCGAACCGATCTCCCTCTGATCCACGATCGACTTCTTGTCTTCGTGGATGAATTCGATGGGGTCTTCGATCGTGATGATATGGCAATTCCGGTTGTTGTTGATGATGTCGATCATCGATGCCAGGGTGGTTGACTTCCCGCTTCCGGTCGTTCCTGTGACCAGGATGAGACCTCGTTGTTCCAAGGAGATATTTTCGAGCACCTTGGGCAGATGAAGTTCCTTGAGACCTTTGATTTGATAAGGCACGATCCGAAGAGCAATCCGGATCTTACCTCGCTGCTGAAAGACATTGACTCGAAACCGGCCAAGGCCATAGACCTCATACCCCATATCAACTTCCCGGTTCTTAATGAATCGCTCCTTCTGCCAGTCGTTCATGAGACCGAAGGCCATCTTAGACACGTCATTGGAATCGAACGGTTTCATCTTATTCCAGGGTCGCAGCGCTCCGTTCACCCTGAAGATGGGAGGGGTTCCCACCTTGATGTGGACATCCGAAGCTTCCTGAGCAAGGGCTTCTAATA
>CAYMTD010000623.1:0-1732 GCA_964393245.1 uncultured Syntrophaceae bacterium | reverse complement strand
GTAAGTGGATGTCAGAGGGCTTGTGCAGGCCAAGGCTTAAATCAGGACAGGAATTTCAGTTACTCGGTTACTGGAGAAGGTGATTATGAGACATTACTTAAATGGCTCACCGATTTTGTTGAAAAAGGAGATTCCAAATGAGTTCAACCCCTCCGTCCCGAAAGTGGCTTTCTCTCTATCCCGAAGACTATTTGCCTGATTTAGCGCCAGCGGCAACAAACCCTTTGGACCATCTCCGGAGTACAGTCAAATTGCACGGCGATAGTCCAGCCCTCTGTTATTTTGATAGGATCATCTCCTATAAAGAATTGGATGAAACGAGCGATGCCTTTGCCTCTGCCCTGAGGAACCTCGGCGTTTGGAAGGCTGATCGGGTTGCACTCTACCTCCAGAATATCCCCCAATTTATCATCGCCCAGTATGGAATCTGGAAAGCGGGAGGGATTGTTGTTCCTCTAAATCCTATGTATAAGGCAAAAGAACTCACCTACTACTTCCGGGATGCCTCTGTTCGGGTTCTTGTCTGCATGGAATCTCTCTATGGGGAGATGATTGGGAGGGTGGTCGAGGAGACAGGCGTGGAACATGTGGTCACTACTTCTGAATTAGATTTTCTCGATCCGAAAAGTCCGCTTCCTTTGATCCTCAAAGGAGTGGAAAAAGCCAAAGGTTTAAAAACGCATGATTTCGTCACCCTTCTCGAGCGGTACCAGGGGAAACATCCTTCAGAGATCAATCTTTCGCAGCAAGACGTGGCCTACTTAACCTATACCTCCGGAACGACGGGTCCTCCAAAGGGGGCGATGAATACCCATGGAAATGTTGTCTTCAACTCCGAAGTCTACCGTCATTGCTGGAAGTTGACCCCCTCAGATATTATGCTCGGAGTGGCCCCCCTCTTCCATGTTACAGGAATGGTCGGCCACATCGGAACCTGTATCGCTTCGGGAACACCCCTTATCCTCTTTTACCGTTTTGATCCCAAAACCACATTTCAGATGATCGAGAGATGGAATGCCACCTGCACCATTGGAGCTATCACGGTTTTCATTGCCCTGATGAATGACCCGGACATTGGAAGGTATAATCTTTCCTCCTTCCGAAAGGTTTATAGCGGAGGGGCACCTGTGATTCCTGCTGTTGTCGAACGATTCGAAAAACTCACAGGCACTTACATCCACAATGTTTATGGTCTCACCGAAAGCACTTCACCTGCAACGCTGGTTCCTCTTGGATCGAGGGCACCTGTAGATCCTTCAACAGGAGCCATTTCCATTGGGGTTCCCATTCCGAGCCATGAAGCTAAGATCATGGACCTGAGTGATCCTGAGAAAGAACTTCCTCCCGGAGAGGTGGGAGAGTTAGCTATCAAGGGACCGGGGATCGTCCCCGGATATTGGAACAAACCGGACGAAACTGCCCATGCGATCCGTCAGGGCTGGCTTTTTACCGGAGATGTGGGCACAATGGATTGTAAGGGATGGATTTATCTCTTAGATAGAAAGAAGGACATGATCATCGCTTCTGGATTTAAAGTCTGGCCAAGGGAAGTTGAGGATGTGATTTATCTTCATCCCGCTGTTCGCGAAGTCGCCGTGGTGGGAGTTCCAGATCCTTATCGCGGAGAGACCGTCAAGGCGTTCGTGGCTTTAAAGGAAGGATTCGAAGGAAAAGTGAAAGAAGAAGAGATCATCACCCACTGCAAGGAACGAATGGCTGCTTACAAATATCC
>CAYMTD010000622.1:0-1733 GCA_964393245.1 uncultured Syntrophaceae bacterium | reverse complement strand
CCACAATCCGAATAACCGCAGAGGCACTTCACGCAACCCTCTTCAAAGATGAGGGGACCTCCGCACTCGGGACAGGCTCCTCTCAAAAAGATGGGAATGGACCTCTCTCGGGAATCTGACCCTTTTCTCTCCGGCAGGAGGGCTCGGATCTTCGCCATGGCCTCGGCCTCTGGTCTCGGCTTTTCAGCCTTCTCCTTGAGATGCCACTCGATCGCCTTGGCCACCGCATCAGCACAGGAGAGGATCTTTCCCTCACGGTACCAGACCGGCGTATGACAACTGATTCCTTTGAGTTGTCGAATGATGTCCTCCGGCTCAACCCCGGATCGGAAGGCAAGGGAGACGAGTCGCCCGATCGCTTCGGATTGGGATGCCGCACAACCTCCTGCCTTTCCAATCTGATTGAAGATTTCAAAAAGCTTTCCATCCTCATCTTCATTTACCGTGACGTAAAGGTTCCCGCATCCGGTTCGAATCTTTCGGGTGGAACCGTGGATGACGTCCTTCCGAGCCTTCGGTCTGATCTCCACCGTCGGCAAGGCCTCTTCATCTTTCAATGGATCTTCATGGGTGCAAGCCCTTCCTTTATAAAGGACCTGTTTCTCTCGGCTCCGATCGCGGTAGATCGTTACGCCCTTGCAACCTAATTCATAGGCCAGCAGATAGACTTTTTCCACATCCTCAACCGTCGCTTCGTGAGGAAAATTAACCGTCTTGGAAACTGCATTGTCCGTATACTTCTGGAAAGCCGCCTGCATCCGGATGTGGTCCTCCGGAAGAATATCATGGGCGGTAACAAAAAGCCTTCGAAACCTTTCAGGAACCTCGGGAAGGTGATGGAGGTGTCCATTTTGAGCGATTTCTTCCATGAGACGTTCTGAAAAGAACCCTTCCTTCCTGGCCATGGTCTCAAACAGTGGATTGACCTCCAACAGCTCCTTCCCCTCTAAAACATGCCGGATGAAGGCCAGGGCGAAGATCGGCTCAATCCCTGATGAGGCCCCCGCGATGATGGAGAGGGTTCCCGTAGGGGCAATGGTGGTGATCGTGGCATTCCTCATCGCATCCCAACGGTTCTTCAGGGAACTCGAATCAAAATTGGGGAAGGAGCCTCTGCTCAGGGCCAACTCCCTCGAGGCCCTCTTTCCTTTCTCCTGGATGAAGGCCATCACCTTCTCCGCCACCTCCAGGGCATGCGGGTCGCTATACGGAATGCCCAATCGAATCAAAAGATCGGCAAACCCCATGACGCCCAACCCGATCTTTCGATTACCCTTGGTTCTGACTTCGATCTCGGGAAGGGTGTAGCGATTCATGTCAATCACGTTATCCAAGAAATGGACCGCCTTTTCCGTGACCGAACCGAGCTTTTCCCAATCGATGTCCTCGTTGCGAGTCATATTCGAGAGGTTGATCGAACCGAGATTACACGATTCATAAGGAAGCAGCGGTTGCTCTCCACACGGATTGGTGCTTTCAATGGCCCCCAGAGCGGGGGTGGGGTTGTCCTGATTGATGCGGTCGATGAATATGATTCCCGGATCTCCGTTCTTCCAGGCAAAATAAACCATCTTTTCAAAGACCTGCCGGGCGTTGAGAAACCTTACGACCTCTCCGGTTCTCGGATTCCGCAGGGGATACTCTTTTCTCGCCTTTGCCGCTTCCATAAATTCGTTGGTGGCTGCAACCGAGATATTGAAATTGTTGAAGTGGTGATCGCCCTCTTTGCATTG
>CAYMTD010000621.1:0-1734 GCA_964393245.1 uncultured Syntrophaceae bacterium | reverse complement strand
CAGCCTGTGGAGAGCGTGACCAAGGGGATCTTCCTTACAGGTTCCTGCCAGTTCCCGAAAGATATTCCCGACTCTGTGGCGACAACGGGCGCTGCCTCTATTCGGGCCTGTGAGATCCTCTCAAAGGACGAACTGATTCTCGACCCTAAGATCGCCTGTGTCAATTCTGACATCTGCAGTGGTTGTCTTAATTGTGTGGAGGTCTGCCCCTTCAATGCCATTGAACCCAGAGAGGTCGACGGAAGGGTGGTAGCTCAAGTGACACCGACCCTCTGTCATGGATGTGGCAACTGTGCCTCGGCTTGCCGGACCGGTGCAGCCAATGTGGAGGGTTTTACCGACGATCAGATCTATGCCCAGGTGGCCTCTGTATTTGAGATCCTAAAGAAGGAGAACCTGCTTGAGCTATCTGAATAGTCAAAACATCCATCAATTCAGGGATGAACTTCTCTCTCTCAACGGGGAAGATGTCTCTCGGTGCATTCAGTGTGGGAAGTGCTCGGCGGGGTGTCCCATTTCACCAGAGATGGATCTCCAGCCCAATCAGGTGCTTCGTCTCATCCAGATCAACGATCGGACATCAGTGCTCCGATCTTCAACCATATGGATTTGCGCTTCCTGCCAGACCTGTTCCATTCGCTGTCCGGAAGATATCGATATCGCCAAGATCATGGACTCCATGAGAAAACTGGCTTTGGAGGACCAGGTCCCTTTGGGAGAGGGGAAAGTGGTGAAATTTGATAAGATCTTTCTCGATTCGATTCGAAAACGGGGTCGCATCCACGAGCTGGAACTTGTTATGCGTTATAACCTGGCGATCCGTCAGCCTTTCAAGGATGCCCATTTAGGTCCGGTGATGATGGCCAGGAGGAAGATGAAGTTTTTGGGACATAAGATCAAGGAAATTCGCCGGATCAAAGAGATCTTCCAAAACAGCAAGAGACTGTTGAAGGTTCAGGAGTAACCGATGCAAATGGGATACTACCCAGGGTGTTCTCTTGAAAGCACGGCCAAAGAGTTCGATCTCTCCATTCGAGCTGTCTTCGGAGAGCTGGATATTTCTTTGAAAGAGATTCCAGACTGGAACTGTTGTGGGGCCAGCCCTGCCCACTATCTTAATGAAGAATTGGCCAAAGCTCTTCCCTATCGAAATCTGGTGTTGGCTGAAGCGGCGGGCCTTGAAAGGGTGCTCTCTCCCTGTCCGGCCTGTTACAGCCATTTGAGGCATGTCCATGAAGAGGTGGAAAAGAAGCCCCACCTGCTCGAACGGCTTCAGAAGATCACGGGCAAGGGTTATCACAAGAGCGTCCACTCGAAGCACCTTCTCGATTTCATCAAGGAGGACATTGGTTTTGATCGATTGAAACATAGCATGAAGACCACCTTGAATAAATTAAAGGTGGTCAGTTATTACGGATGTCTGACCCGTCTCCCGGGAGTGAACCTGGATGATTTGGAGAATCCCGTCATGATGGATGAGATCGTCGAGGTCCTTGGGGGAGAGCCCTTAAACTGGTCCCACAAAACCGAGTGTTGCGGAGCGAGCCTCTCGGTGACAAGGACGGAAATTGCTTTGAGGCTGGTCAGAGCTCTTCTGGAAGCGGCTCAGGAGCGGGGGGCCGATTGCATCGCCGTGGTCTGCCCCCTCTGTCAATCCAATCTCGATACCCGGCAGATTGATATCAATAAAGCCTACGGAACGAAGTATCACCTTCCCACCCTCTATCTCAGCCA
>CAYMTD010000620.1:0-1745 GCA_964393245.1 uncultured Syntrophaceae bacterium | reverse complement strand
GCATCTTTTGCGGTTTCTGCGAAGAAGCCTGTCCTGTGAAGGCGATCTTTATGGGAAAGAACTATGAATGGGTGGAGGATGACCGGAACCTCTATCTCATGACCACGGAGAAACTATTGGAGGAGAAGGCGAATAACCCATAGTCCCCCTCTTTTCTTAGCGTCAGAAGGGGGGTTGGTTGATTCAAGGAGAAGAAGATGGTGGAGGCAGTTGGGACTTTGTTTCAATGGTTGATTTTCCTGGGAGTGGCATTTACTTCCATCCTTGCCTCTCTGTTGCTCATTACCCGGAAGAACCCCATCCACAGCGCCCTTTTCTTGGTGCTGAACTTCTTGTGTGTGGCCGTGCTTTACATCCTGCTTTACAGTCAGTTCATCGCCATCATCCAGGTGGTCGTCTATGCCGGTGCAATTGTGATGCTCATCGTTTTTGTCATCATGCTACTCGATCTCGAGCAGGAGCTTCGTTCCGGCCTGAAACTCTTCTATTCGAAAGTGATCGGCGGTGTCTTGGCGGTCCTCTTCCTGTTGGGACTGATCTATTCGGTCGTAGCGAAATCTCCTACAGGTCAGAAGGGAACATACACGCCTGAGAAAATGACCGCCAATGTAAAGGCCGTCGGAGAGTTGCTGTTCACCGAATATCTCTTTCCTTTTGAGATCGTTTCGATCCTTCTGGTGACCGCCATCATTGGCGCTGTCATTTTGAGCAAGAAAAGGACGTAGCCATTAATGAACAAAGAAGGATGAATGATGAACAAATGACTATTTAGCGAGGTCGCTTATGACAATACCATCTGTTCCTCCGGCCTTATATCTGGTGCTCAGCGCAATCCTCTTTACGATCGGGGTGATTGGTGCCCTGACCCGGAGAAATGCCATCGTGGTCTTTATGTGCATTGAGTTAATGCTCAATTCCGTCAATCTGAGCTTTATCACCTTTTCCCGGTTTCTCCAGTCCATCGATGGGGTGCTCTTTGCCTTTTTTGTCATTGCTGTGGCCGCTGCAGAGGCGGCGGTAGGATTGGCTATTTTTGTGATGATTTATCGTTCAAGAGAAACGATCAATGTGGATGAAATCAATCTCTTGAAGTGGTAACCCTCTCCCCAACCCTCCCCCCTTGAGGGGGAGGGAGAGGATGGGGGCAGAAGGAGTTGTAAATGCTTGAATATGTCTGGTTGACTCCCCTATTTCCGGCAATCGGTTTTCTGATCAATGGACTTTTCGGCAGGCTGTTGGGAGTGGTGGGGAAAAAGGTGGTCAGTTGGGTAGGTCCTTCAGCCATTGGGCTCTCGTTCCTTACCTCCATCCTCATCTTCTTCGAGCTCACCAGCCGGCCAGCCTCTGAGCGAATTTTCGAGAAGGTGATCTTCGACTGGGTCGTCTCCGGCTCCTTCCATACGGTGATCGGCTACCAGATCGATCCCCTCTCCATCGTAATGGCCCTGGTAGTCACCGGAGTAAGCTTCTTCATCCATATCTACTCGGTCGGGTATATGCATGACGACCCGGGTTACATCCGGTATTTTTCGTACCTCAATCTCTTTGTTTTTATGATGGTCAACCTCATTCTGGCCAATAATTTCTTGTTGATGTTTGTCGGATGGGAAGGCGTTGGCCTCTGTTCCTATCTGCTGATCGGTTTCTGGTTTGAAAAGGATTCGGCATCCAATGCCGGGAAGAAGGCCTTTGTGGTCAACCGGGTAGGGGACTTCGGTTTTATTCTCGGCATGTTTCTCCTCTTC
>CAYMTD010000619.1:0-1746 GCA_964393245.1 uncultured Syntrophaceae bacterium | reverse complement strand
CGAGCAGATCCATCTGAGACTCGTGCGCAAAGGCCACCTGAGGAACACCGAATCCCCTCATGGCTCCGGACCAGGGATTGTTGGTGTAGACCATCTGGCTTTTCACCTTGACATGTGGAACCTGATAGGGCCCTGTAGCATGGACCGCAGACCGGATTGCCACCGTAGCTCCGTAAGAAGCAAAAGCACCCGTATCGCCAAGGATCTGAACTTCCACAGCCGTAAGCTTCCCATCCTTTTTCGCACCACTTTTATAGTGAATCTTTAAGGGATGTCGCTTCGAAATAACGTGAAATACCTCTTCGCGGGAGTAAACCATTCTCACCGGCCTTTTAAGATGAAAGGCAGCCAGGCCTAAGAGACACTGAACCGTAACATCGAGCCTCCCTCCAAATGCTCCTCCCGTTTCCGATTGAATGATACGCAGCCTTTCCAACGGAAGACCGAGAACAGATGCAACCTCTTTCTGGTCATAATGGACATTCTGGGTGGGACAGATGAGGTTAATTCGGCCCTGTTCGTCCATATAGGCAACGCCCGCATCGGGCTCCATATAGGCATGGTCAATCCAGGTGGTGGTGTAGGTCTCTTCCACAATGACGTCCGCTCCCTTAAAGCCCGCTTCTATGTCTCCTTTGACCACATGAAATTCCAAAAGAAGATTTCCTTTTTGATGGATCCAAGGGGCATCGGGCTTGAGGGCCTCCTCTGGATTCTTGATCGCAGCCAGATCTTCGTAGAGGACGGACACCCTTTGAGCAGCCCTTTCGGCCGCCTCTTCCGTCCGTGCCGCCACCAGCGCGATGGCATCACCGATGTACCTCACTCGGTCCAGGGCAAGAACAGGCTGATCCTTCGTAATCACTCCTGTGAGGTTATTCCCTGGGATGTCTCTTGCAGTGAAAATCCGCTCCACCCCCTCAATCTTCAAGGCCTCATCAATCTGGATCTTCAAAATCTTGGCATGGGGTTTTACGCTCCTCACAACCTTAAGATGGATAGGGTCTTTGACGGAGAGATCCGCTCCGTATCTGGCCAGACCAAGCACCTTCTCCAGAGCATCGACCCTTGGAATCTCAACCCCTACCTGTTTCATCCCTCTTTCCCTAAGATCTGTCTGAAAGCTCTCATGAACAGTGCCTCAACCACCGGTGCTTTGTAAGAGGTAGTAGGACGGATGCCCGAATGCAGAATCATCACCTCTGAAATCTTTTTTGAAGCCATCCTCAATCTTTCCTCATCCGGAGTTTTCCCCTTCAGCATGGCTTCGACATCCGTTATTCTTTGAGGAGTTGGAGTTACTGACCCAAGCGATATTCGGACTTCCTTGATTTGACGTTTGCCTTTCTCCCTTTGGACGAGGACAGCCACGCTCATCCTCGCAATGGCCATTGCTTCTCTCCTGGCCAGTCTGACAAAAGATGTCCTCATGTCGGAAGAAAGTTTTTTGAAGGAAACGCTGACCAGTATTTCATGGGGTTTCAGATTCGTCTGGTAGGGACCCTTGAAAAGAAGGTGAAGAGGTACTTCCATTTCCCCTTCTCTGGAAGTCACCTGTGCAAAGGCATCCAACACCATCAGGGGAGGAAGGGTATCGGCGGCCGGAGAGGCATTGACAATATTTCCTCCAATCGTCCCAACATTTCTTATCTGGGGAGAGCCAATTTTAGAGGCCGCCTCGGACAACACCCCTCCGTATCTTCTTACCAAGGCAGAAGAAACAATCTCAGAATGGGTCACCGCAGC
>CAYMTD010000618.1:0-1751 GCA_964393245.1 uncultured Syntrophaceae bacterium | reverse complement strand
GTGTGCCACCTCTCATTTTGACATGAGTTAATCACCGTTGACCGCATTTTATCTGAGGCACGGAAACACGCGTATTTCTTTCATAGCTGCTTGTCCTTTTTTGTCGAGGTCCTTGGAGAGACAAACTGGGGAAGAGTTTGGGGAGCGAAGAGAAATGGTGGGCGCTACTGGATTTGAACCAGTGACCTCCTGCGTGTGAAGCAGGCGTTCTCCCCCTGAACTAAGCGCCCGTTTAAAATTTATTTTATAAGACTCTTCTAAAAAGTCAATCCTATAATCACTGATCCATGATGTAACTCAGGGCTTCAACCCCGATGCATCAACCCTGGACGGTTGAGTTACTCAATTTCGATTCTGTCACCCCAGATACCTCTCCAGCAACATCCATTGAATCGTATCCATCAATCGTTTCGCCCCCCGCTCTTTTTGCAAGGCTCGGATACCACAAATGATGCAAACCGAGAGGGAGTCCGACTTTTCCATTTTCCTCACATTTTTCATCGTGGGGTTGGCCAATAATTTTGTCCTGAGCCCCCTGATGAATTTGTGCAGATCCAAGAAAATCGGAAAGAGCGGGCTTTGATCGATATGTCCGGATGCAGGGTCGAGTCCCTTCCTTACCCCTGTTTCCAATGCGAGGGACCAAGAGTCAAGCCTCGCCTCCTCGATCTCGCCCCTTAACACACTCAGGATGTCCGTCTGTTCAATATTCCACTTCATGATCTCATCGATGAGTTCATCGTAGGTTCGTGTCTCTATGGTGTTTGGAGCCTTGCGTCCACCCCTCAACCCCTGTCCACCGCCTTTTAAGAAATCGAAAAATCCCAACAGGTCCTCCTGTACAGTCTTTTTTTATAGTATCAAAGCTGACCAAACTGTCAATAGTCCCGCCCCTATTCCTTTTCTACCTGACACAACAGTGCTTTAAATACCGGAAATCCTGAAATGGGATCCCGGTTTTCCGGATCGGTCAGTTCGTTCACATTCGCCTCTCTCCACGCCTGGGGTTGAAGGGGCCCTCCTCCTCCCATATTGGCCTCAATGACACCCCTGAGGATTCGCTCCGTCACCTTGGCGTAAAAGGGAACTTTTCCTCTTTTTGTCTTTACCCAGACTCTGTCTCCCTCCCGAATCCCTCTCGGTTCTGCATCTTCAGGATGAATGAGAATATTAGGTCTGTCTTGAAGTTTCAGAAGCCCCGGAATATTGAGGTGCTGGCTACGAAATGCAGATTGAATTCGGGTTCCCGTGGTGAGGACGAGCGGAAATTCTCTTGCCAATTCCGGTGAGCCAATCGGACCTTCAGAGGGTTCCTGATAAATCGGGAGCGGTTCGTAGCCATATTTTCTTAGAAGCTCTGACGCAATCTCGAATTTCCCTGAAGGAGTATCAAATCCAGGCCTCTTGTCTTTCCGAAGAATCCCATTCTTGTATTTCTCGTAAACCATGGGAGAGGTGGGAAAGGAGATTCCCTCCGGTTGCGACTTTAACTGCTCAATCGTGACCGAGGACTTCTTCAACACAAACTCCAACATTGCCTCTTCGGATTGCGGATAACGGTCCCCATAACCTAATGCGTTGGATAGTTGCGCCAAAATCAGATAGTCATTCCTCGCCTCACCCACCGGAGGGATGATCTTCTCTCGAAAAGAGAGATGTCCTGGATAACGCTTATAGGAAGTGATCTCAAACATGGTTGTGGCAGGCAGGACAACATCCGCATAGAAGGCTTCATTCGTAAGGAAGCGATC
>CAYMTD010000617.1:0-1755 GCA_964393245.1 uncultured Syntrophaceae bacterium | reverse complement strand
GAAGGAGTGCTCCCCGTTCATCTTCCACGGGGAAGTACCTCTGATGCTCCTTCATCAAATGGATGACCACCTCTCTGGGGAGCGAGAGAAATTTTGGGTCAAACCTTCCGCAGAGGGCCAACGGGTATTCCACTAGAAAATTGACCTCGTTCAGAAGGTCTTCATCTTGAAGAACCCTTCCGTTCACGGAAGCCCCCTCTCGAACCATCTCCTCCTGGATTCTCTTCTTGCGCTCTACCGGATCAACGATGACGTAGGCCTCTTCTATCTTCTGGAGATAGGATTTGAAATCCTTCACGATAAAGGAGCTGGGATACATGAATCGATGGCCGTAGGTGACATTTCCGCTCTGAATGTTCCCCACCTCAAAAGGAATTACCTCTTCCCCGAAAAGGGCTAAGATCCAGTGGATAGGCCTGGCGAATCGGATAGGGACTTCCCCCCATCTCATCGACTTCTGGAATGGAAGATTAAGGACCAATCTCGGAAGAATGATTGGGAGAAGCTCAAAGGTTGCTCTTCCTGGCTCCCTCTTCACCGCACAGACATATTCTCCCTTTTCGGTTTCTATCACTTTCAACGCTTCCACAGAGACCGATTGGCTCCTCGCGAACCCAATGGCCGCTCGGGTAGGGCTTCCCTTCGAATCGAAAGCCGCCTGCTTGGCAGGGCCGATCCTCTTCGTCTCAAGATCCCTCTGTTTCTCCGAGATGGATTCAATGAAAAGGACAAGGCGCCTTGGCGTTCCAAGGGTCTTTACCTCCTCGAAATCGATCCGGTTTGCCTCGAGCTCCTTTCTGGCAAGATTCTCAAGGTCGGTCAAGGCCTCGGGAATGAAACCCGCCGGTATCTCTTCCGTTCCGATCTCCAAAAGAAGTTCTTTCATCTTCATAGGTCGTGATCCGTGTCCGTGTCTCGTGTCCGAATTCCAGGATAACTTCCTCTACAATAAACTCATTGCTTCACTTACTCCGAACTCCGAACTAATAATGGGAACCCCATTTCCTCTCGCTGTTTCAGATAACCCTCCGCGCACAGTCTGGCTAATGACCTGACCCGAAGAATATAGCTCATCCTCTCCGTCACGCTGATCGCACCCCGCGCATCAAGAAGGTTAAAGGCATGGGAGGTCTTGAGGCAAAAATCGTAAGCAGGAAGGATCAGTCCTTTTCCCACCAGGGTTTTGGCCTCTTTTTCGTACATCTCAAAGAAACGGAAAAGCATCTCGACATCGGCCTCTTCAAAATTATATTTTGAAAACTCCACCTCTCCGCGGTGATGGATATCCCCGTATTTGATCCCCTTGGTCCATTCCAGATCGTACACATTTTCTACTCCCTGAAGATACATGGCGATCCTTTCGATGCCGTAGGTAATCTCAACGGGAATGGGGTTGAGTTCTATGCCACCGGCCTGTTGGAAATAAGTGAACTGGGTGATCTCCATTCCATCCAGCCAGACCTCCCAGCCCAGGCCCCATGCCCCGAGGGTCGGAGACTCCCAATCATCTTCGACGAAGCGAATATCGTGCTCGAGCGGATTGATCCCGAAGGACTTCAAACTGTTCAGGTAGATTTCTTGAATATCCAGAGGGGAGGGTTTGATGATGACCTGATACTGATAGTAGTGCTGAAGCCGATTGGGATTTTCGCCATATCGGCCATCCGTTGGTCGGCGCGAAGGCTCCACATAGGCCACCTTCCAGGGTTCAGGACCTAAGACTCTCAGAAAAGTGGCTGGATTGAACGTCCCTGC
>CAYMTD010000616.1:0-1762 GCA_964393245.1 uncultured Syntrophaceae bacterium | reverse complement strand
ATTGGGTCCCAATCCCATGAAACAGCTATGGAATGCGTAGTCCCCCTCTTTCCCCCTTTAGGAAAGGGGGGTAATTACCCCTCCCTTTGGCAAAGGGAGGTGGGGAGGGATTAAGAAAATGATCGAAAGGAGATTTGCTGAAGATGGCAAAGCATGCGGCGATAAAGGTAGCTGAGGGAAAGGCAGATGAGGCGATGGTCAATTTCTTGAGATCTCTTCTGGAGAAGGGAATCATTGAAGGCATTCTTATCCCTAAAGCCCTTCCCTCGAAGGACGGTTTTGTTCAGACATTGATCCATGATCCCCGGATGTTGGAGGGAGCATGTGTCCTTTCTCCCACCATGCCGGTTCAATCTGCCAGAGTGGTTTCTAATCTTACGATAAAGAACATGGGGAAAAAGATTGGAGCGGTATTGAAGGCGTGTGAGGTGAGAGCGGTCGTCGAGTTAGCGAAATTCCTTCAGGTCAAGCTGGACAACCTCTATCTCATCGGTGTCGATTGCCCCGGAACATTTGAAGTGGCCGACTATGCCAAGATGGCACAAGAGGGCAAAGGAAATGAAAAATTGCTAAAGGAGCTGTTAAGAGCCATGGAGAAAGGAGAAGCATCACCTCCTCCGGGATATAGCTTCAGGACGGCCTGCCAGATGTGCGAATATCCTGTTCCGAAGGCTGACATCGTTTTCAGGCTCTTTGGTTATCCGACAGAGCAGGAGATCGGTGTTGAGGTAGGGGAGAGATTGGAAAAAGAGATTGAAGAGAAGGGGATCCTTGCCTACTCAGAGAATGACCCCACCAGCAGAAACGAAGTGATCAATAGAGTCGTAAGCGAAAGGACGAAGAAACGGGATGCCCTCTTTGAGGAATTTAGAGGAGTGGTGAAAGATCTCAGTTCCTTCATGGACCGGTTTTCGGCCTGCATTCGGTGTCATAACTGCATGGTTGCCTGTCCGATCTGTTACTGCAAGGAGTGCGTCTTCAGAACAGCGATCTTCGAACACGAAGGAGACCAATTCCTCCGCTGGGCGGACCGAAAGGGTGGGATCCGAATGCCAACGGACACCCTGATCTTCCACATCATCCGTTTATCCCATATGGTGACCTCATGCATCGGATGCGGACTCTGTGACAGTGCCTGTCCTAACAAATTGCCGGTGGCCACGCTCTTTCGGAGTGTGGGAGAAAGAATTCAGAAGATGTTTAACTATTTTCCGGGAAGGGATATCAAAGAAGTCCCGCCGGTAGCAACCTTTAAAGAGGACGAACTGAAGATTGAATCAGGATCCCTATAAGAAGCGTGGAGCATGAGGAAAGTCAAGATCTACTCAGTTTATTGGGTTTCTTGGGTCTATTGAGTTTGTTGAGTTAACCCGATAGACTCAACGAACTCAACAAACCGCGTAACCCTCTATTTTACCCTTTGCGTGCGTTGGGAGGTTAACGATGGAGGTCGAAAAAGAGAAGAAGGATGAGTTGGTTCCCATCTTTATCATGGGAAAAAGATATGAGGTCCCTGCTTCTCTGACGATCCAAAAAGCGATGGAATATGCTGGGTACCAATTGATCCGAGGTTGTGGATGCCGGGGAGGGATTTGCGGGGCCTGCGGGACGGTCTATCGGTTTCCAGGAAGTTATAAGATTGAGGTAGGGCTGGCATGTCAGACCGTTGTTCAGCCGAATATGTATCTCACGCAGATTCCATTCTTTCCTGCAACCAAAAGCATCTACGAAATAGAGAAAGTCAAACCAACCATAGAAACAT
>CAYMTD010000615.1:0-1769 GCA_964393245.1 uncultured Syntrophaceae bacterium | reverse complement strand
CCTTTTTCCGTAAAGTGGCGATCCTGGGGACCAGGGATCACTCTGAGTAGTACCTCCTGTTCAAATTGGGGAATCCAGTCGGCTGGAAAGCGGAATCCTAGCCGACTCAACGAAGATGGGAGATCAAGGGTGAAGAGGATGTCTCCCCTTCTCAGGGGCCTTCCGTCAAGACCGCCGAACCTACCTGAGAGATAGGTCGATTGGCTACCCATCACTTTGGGAACAATCAGTCCTCCACGGAGGGCCAAATAGGCACGGCAACCCGTCCGGACTTTCTTAAAGCTGATGATATCTTCTTCTAAAAGAAGATGGGTACTCCACATCTCCAAGGGTTCTCCATTCAAGGCAGGGGAGAGATCTCCGCCCGTGATGGCAACGACCATCTCTCTGAGGGCCTTTAACTTTAGCCCTCCAATGGTGATCTCAAGAGAGGCTTCGCTTCCTGGATTCCCTACCAACAGATTTGCAACTCGATGGGAGAAGGTATCCAGCGCTCCCGAACTAGGAACCCCGTACTGGCTGAACCCGTACCGGCCAATATCCTGAATCGTTGTCAGGATTCCGGGCTCAAGGACTTCGAAGGCGGCTACTTTTCCCAATCCTAACTCCCCCCCTGGCAACCACAGAGAGTTTCCCTTACTTCTCTATTCATTGGGTTTCACGCCATGCTCTGTGCGCTTTGTAAATTCCATTCATGGAATTCCTGCTCACCAATTGGATAGAATTGGACGAGATCTCCCATCCGAAGCAGAGCCGGAGGATCCTTTTCAGGATCAAAAAGTTTAACAGGAGTCCGTCCGAGGATCTGCCAACCTCCAGGGCTCTCGACCGGATAGATGCCTGTCTGTTTCTGAGCAATGGCAACAGAACCCGCAGGAACGGAGAGTCTCGGCGTTTTGAGACGGGGTGTAATGAGCGCATCAGGAAGCTCTCCCATATAGGGAAACCCGGGCATAAAGCCAATCATGTAGATGAAATAGGGTTTGCTGCAATGGAGCCGGATGACTTCTTCTGGAGTGAGTTCAAGATAATCGGCAACCTTGCCTAAATCCGGGCCAAAGGCTCCACCATAGAGGACAGGAATTTTCGTCAATTTTGAATCTGGAAAGGAAATCTCTCTTAAACCTGCTTCAAGCTGTTTCAGTTTTCTCTTCAGGTTTTCCGTAGCAATGACCAAGGGATTGTAAAGGACGAGCACAGAACGGTAGGTGGGAACAACCTCAACGATGCCGTCAACCGCATCAGCCTGAAGGGCAAGAGCCATCTTTCTCACCTTCTCGTTGACCTCAGGGCTGATCTCATCACCGAATTCAAGGAGGAGGCCGCGGTCTCCCATCAGCAGAGACGTGGCTTGTGGATAAAGAACCATGGTATTAAATCCGAATAACCAAAACCCAAGCTCCAAATAATATCCAATCGCCAAGTCCCAATGACCAAAAGGGGTTGCAAATGATCAATGAACATTCGGCTATTGGACGTCGGGGTTTACGTGATTACCTGCTTGTCGCCAGGGAGTGCTTTGTCCGGAATTCTTATATGAAACTTCTTGACTTCAGAATTTTTTTCATATCTCCGAGCTCCGAACTCATTACTCTGAACTACTCTTAGATGAAGTTTTTCATCGCGGTGACTTCAACCCCGGCGGCCTTCAGGTCCTCACGAATTTTCTTCACCATCTCGACCGCCGCAGGATTATCCCCATGCACACAAAGGGTCTCCGCCTTGAGCGCAATCTCCGTCCCATCGATGGAAATCACTTTTCCTTCCAA
>CAYMTD010000614.1:0-1773 GCA_964393245.1 uncultured Syntrophaceae bacterium | reverse complement strand
GCCCCTTTGAGGGGCCAGCAATCGTAAAGCCCCCGGCTTTGCCGGGGGATACTTACTGTCGAGATTTTTAATGTCTTTGACCGCACAATCCGCTTATGGTAAATTAAGAAATGGGTAGGGCTTACAGCAGGGTTCTGCGTTTACTAACCGACTATTCGTAATGATCTTCTTTGACTGAAGATATTCGATGATATGAAGGAGGGAAGAAATATGGTTTTGAGTTACGAAGAAAGGCTTTTGAGGGAGATTGAGCAGTTTCCGGAGGAAAAGATCGCTAAAATTTATAAGATTATACATATTCTAAGAACCGAATTGATCCATAAGATAGGAAAAGCAGAAATCGTGGGTCATTAAGGGGAATCTGGAAGGGTAGCCAAATCGACAAAGAGCTTTTCCTTGAAGCAAAAAAATGTCTTGAAGCAGAGCATGGGTTTTCAGTGAAATAGATAGAGAATGGAGATGGGGGGAGATAAGCAAGGCGAAGGGATGACAATCGACAGTGATAAACTGAAGGAAGTCGTTCGCCGAGTTGTAGAAGTGGCGCAGCCGGATAGAATCATCCTGTTTGGCTCAGCAGTCCGAGGCGAGATGGGCCCTGACAGTGATCTTGACATGTTGGTTGTTAAATCAGGTGTTCATCGTCGGCATCTTGCTCAGGCAATTTACAAGCACCTTATTGGGGTTGGCTTTCCCGTGGATATCGTTGTGGTCACTCCGGAGGACATTGATCGCTATGGCAATGCGATTGGGCTGGTTTTGGAACCCGCCCTGCGAGAGGGAAGGGTGCTATATGAGCGGTGAACGGTTTGCAGCCGACGATCCCCGTGGATGGCTAAGTCGCGCCCGAAGCAATCTTAGCCAGGCGAAGGGGGGTATCCAGTTGCCAGGCGTGTATCTGGAGGACCTTTGTTTTCAAGCCCAACAAGCGGCAGAGAAGGCGCTGAAGGGGCTGCTTATAGCCTTGAGAGTTCGGTTTCCTTACACGCATGACCTGGCGGAACTCCTATCGTTAATCGCACAAAGTGGGCAGACTATCCCTGAGTAGATTCGTGAAGCCGCTAAATTGTCGGACTATGCCGTGGAGGCTCGTTACCCCG
This sequence comes from uncultured Syntrophaceae bacterium, assembly GCA_964393245.1. GTDB lineage: Bacteria > Desulfobacterota > BSN033 > BSN033 > UBA1163 > CAYMJV01. Next base: position 676 of record CAYMTD010000614.1, on the reverse strand, counting down.
GGTTAGCCGAACCTGTAACCCATGAGGAATACTTAGAGGCGATCGACATTGCAGAGGCTGTTGTAAACTGGGTCGAAAAAATAATTGGCTAAAGGTCTTCCCACATTCATCTTCTATCTTACATCTTCCATCTTCTATCTTCTATCTGTGATCTTCGATCTTAATTTATGAGTGAGACAGCTATCCAAGTCGAAAATCTCGGTAAAAAATACCTCATTCGCCACGAGCAGAGGGAGCGCTATACCGCCCTCCGCGACGTCCTCACAAACAAAGCTAAATCCCTCGGTAAGAAATTACTTCATCCCTTTGCTCTTAGCTCTATGCCCTCAGCTGATTCATCTCGTGAAGAGTTCTGGGCCCTCAAAGACGTTTCTTTCGAGGTCAAGCAAGGGGATCGAGTTGGCATTATCGGCCGAAACGGGGCGGGGAAAACGACACTTCTAAAACTCCTGAGCCGGATCACAGAACCAACCACCGGCAGAATAAGAATCAAGGGCCGAGTTGCCAGTCTTTTGGAAGTAGGAACAGGTTTCCATCCAGAGTTAACCGGGAGAGAAAATATCTTTCTCAACGGTGCCATTCTTGGCATGAGCAAAGCTGAAATAAAGAAGAAATTCGACGAGATCGTTGATTTCGCTGAAATCGAGAAATTTCTCGATACCCCGGTGAAGAGATA
>CAYMTD010000613.1:0-1774 GCA_964393245.1 uncultured Syntrophaceae bacterium | reverse complement strand
TTCAATCAGGTCACTCTCTGCGATTACCTCTTCGCCAAGGACAGGATATTTGCTTCCTTAAACCTGGATGACAATGAACTGGCTCTCTACGAACAGATCTTCGACCTTCTAAGCGGGCAGATTCCCTTTCCTGACTTAGTCATCTTTCTGCAGGCAAAACCAGAAGTATTGCTTCATCGCATCAAATCAAGAAATATCTCTTATGAGAAGGAGATTGACTTAGAGTACCTCAAGTCTTTAACAGAGGCTTACAATTACTATTTTTTCCACTTCGATCAAACCCCCCTGCTGGTCGTGGACACGAGCGAGATTGACTTCGTTAATCGCAGAGAGGATCTTGACCAGTTGATTCGGGAGATCAAGCAGATGAAGCAGGGGACGTGGTACTTTATACCCAAGAGATCCAAATGAATGCGGAGTTCGGAGTGCAGAGTTTGGAGTTCAGAGTTTAGAGAGCAAAAGCGTTTTATTTCTTATTCCGCAATCTGCATTCCGCAATAAGTTAACTTTCTGGGGTTGAAGGTTCTGTCCCTTCCTTGGGTGCTTCCGGTTTCGGTGCTTCCGGTTTGGGTGCTTCCAGGGCTGCTTCTTTAGGTCGCGCCTTCTCGGGTTTCTTCTTCACTGCCTCTTTTGGAACCTCTGATTTGACCTCGGCCTTCACAGTCTCAACAGGAGGCAGGAGAACTCCCTTCGCCCGCAGTTTCCTTCTCTTCTCTCTCCTTTTCCTCCTTCGTGCCAGTTCTCGATCTCTTTCACGTCTCGGCATGCTTTCCTCCCTTCGCCCCCTCACCCCCTGCCTACCGGCAGGCAGGCATCCCTCTTCCCCCAGGGGAGAGGGGGAGGGTGAGGGGCCGCATTCCGCAATTTATGTTGAACATCGCGGCATTCGACAGAGACGGCTGATCTCCTCCATCACCCGCTGGGTGAGGGAGACAGCCTCCGACTCTTTTTCTGCAAACAGAGGGGGGCCGATTCGGATCTCCACCCGCTTTCGCCATCCGACCCTCTCTCCATATCGAATTCCCATCGGGATAAAAGGAATTCTGCCATTCAGTTCCTCTTGGAATCCCAAGATCATCTGAAGCAACCGACTTTTCCCCGAACCCACGATTTCTCGAAAATAGGTCCCCTCCGGAAAGATGACGATCTTTTCGCCCGCTCTCAAAAAAGAGAGAAGATTCTTAAAAGAGTCTAAGGTCCGGATCGACTGTTTCCGATCGACAGGAATGCCACCTAACAGGGAAAGGTAATCTCGAATCAAAGGATATCTGAAAAGCTCCCTTTTGGCCACAAAATAGAGCAGCGGCCTGAACGAAAGGCTGACGATCGGGATATCCATCCAGCATTGATGCTTCGGGAGAATGATCGCAGGACCACGATCAGGAAGAATCTCCTTCCTGTCGATCTCAAGGCGATAAAAGAGGGAGAAGACGAATTGGGCTAATCCTTTGGTGATTGAATAGACAAGCAAGCTTCTTTTCACAATTGTTTTCGCTGAACGTTTAGCATCTCTTCTTGTTAATAGGAATCTAAAAGGTCTTCTTTAGGAACCTCTGAAGGCAATTCTTCTTTCATCCACTTCTTTTTAGCCCGTTTGGCTGCGGCCATTCCCGCTTTTAAGGCATCACGGTTCAATTTCTCCGTGCCCTTGGGAACCCGTGCGAGGACGGCGGCTTCCATTGCCTTTGGAGAGACGACGGGGCTCAATTGGGAAATGGCTCCAAGGGCAATGATATTCGCCACAACCTCTCGCTTGAACTGCTCTCGCGCGATT
>CAYMTD010000612.1:0-1775 GCA_964393245.1 uncultured Syntrophaceae bacterium | reverse complement strand
GCCCGATTGAATCGAATTCCCGACGAGGTCTCTGCACCGAGGATTGATACGTGGCTCAAAGAAGTTGGTCTTTACGAGGAAGCTGAGAAGAAGGTGGGGATCTATTCCAAAGGGATGAGACAGCGCCTTGGGATCGCGGAAGTGATGATCAAGGAGCCGAAGCTCATCTTCTATGATGAGCCCACCATCGGTCTGGACCCGGATGGAACGAATCGGATGCTCGACCTGATCCATTCCCTCAGCCGGGAAAAGAATATCACCGTCTTTCTCTCCTCGCATCTTCTTGATCAGGTTCAGCGGATATGCGACCGCGTAGGAATCATGATCAAAGGAAATCTGGTGGCGGTCGGGCCCATTCAGGAGTTGGCAAAGGAAAAATTAGGGATCGATAAAGAGCGTTATACGCTCGAAGAAATCTATATGAGATATTTCAAGGAGGCTTAAGTTGCCCGGGATCTTGACGATATTTCGGAAAGAAATGGAGGACCATTTCAGCAGCACCCGGTTCCTCTTGATTTCGGCCCTGATCGTCATGGTCGGGGTCATCATCGCGGCCATGGTGGGCATGGGCATCCAGGAGGAGACGAAAGGATTGGCCAAACCCACTCTCCTTTTTCTGTTGCTCTTCACTTCGACCGGGAAGCTCTTTTCGTTCGTTCAGTTCATCGGCTTTTTCGGGCCCCTGATCGGAATCATCCTCGGGTTTGATTCGATCAATCGAGAGCGGGTGTCACGGACGTTGAGCAAACTGGTTTCCCAGCCCATCTACCGGGACTCGATCATCAATGCGAAGTTTCTGACGGGCGTGGTGACGATCACGATTGTCTTGGTTTCCATCGTCCTCATCATCTCAGGTTTGGGGATTCGGTTGGTCGGGGTGGTTCCGGGCTGGGAGGAGGTCTGGCGTCTGGCCATCTACCTCATTGCCAGCATCCTTTACATCTCCTTCTGGTTGGGAATATCGATTCTGTTTTCGGTCGTTTTTCGGAGCACCGCCACCTCTGCGCTCGCTTCGTTGGCCGTGTGGATCTTCTTCTCATTCTTTGTCAACCTGGGGGCAGGGTTCTTGGCCGACGCCGTTGCTCCGGTTAGTCAGAGCAGCACCGGGATAGATGCGGAGGCGCTGCTCAAGCATGAACGCGTCCAGAGGACGATCTCCCTCTTTTCTCCCATGACGCTATACAGCGACGCAACCTCTACGATTCTTGACCCGATGCGGAAGACGACCCGGTCCTTGATCCTGATGGGACCACTGGAGAGACTCTCTCTGAGCCGATTCCAGAGCCCCCTTCCCCTGCTGCAGAGCATCTTCATCGTCACGCCGCATCTGATTTCTCTGGTGGCCATCACCTTTCTTTGCTTTGGGATCTGTTATTTCATCTTTATGAGACAGGAAATCCGAAGCGTCTGATCTGAGAAAGAGGGGGAGATTGGGTGATAGGGAGATGGGGTGAAATTCTCGGTGTTCTTTCTCCCTAACTCCGCATCTCCCTGCCTCCCTATCTGATCCTCACAAAAATCATGCCTGTCAAAAAGCGAGAGATCTTCGGCTGGGCCATGTATGATTTTGCGAACTCAGCCTTTGCGACCACGATTCTCGCCGTCATCTTCAATCAATACTTTGCTACGGTGGTAGCGGGAGGTGAGAAAGGCGTTGAAGTTTTCGGACTTCGACTCCATGGTGCCTCCTTCTTCACCTTTACCATCTCGCTCAGCATGGCCCTTTCGGCTATCTTCTCCCCGTTCTTGGGCGCCGTCGGTGATGCTTCTGCCTC
>CAYMTD010000611.1:0-1776 GCA_964393245.1 uncultured Syntrophaceae bacterium | reverse complement strand
TCAGCGTCAAATAATCCTTAAATTCTACCCGGTCCACGACAGCCTGAAGCCTAAGATCACCAAATCTGGAGGATACGAGTTTCAACTGGCTCGGAGCAATGAACATTCCTCGGACTTTGGTGGCCTCGCCAACCCTCCCTGAAATACCCATCATGCGGAAGGAAGTCCGCCCACAGGGACACCGATCTTTCACAAATTTCGAGAGATCGCCCGTTCCAAACCGAAAGAGAAAGAAGATGGGGTTCAGCCGAGTGACCACCACCTCACCTAATTCTTCGGGACCCAACTGTTTCCCTGAGGAAGGATCCACAATCTCAACAATGACCTCTTCACAGATATGCCATCCTTTTTTCTGACTGCATTCGTACGCAATGTCACCGACTTCGGTGGCTCCATACATCTGATACGTATCGATCCCGTATTCCTTTTCAAATTTCTCTCTCAGGGAAGGCTGAAGCGGTTCGGCCACAAAACTCGCCCTTCTTATTTTGAATTGTTCCTTAAATTTGTAACCCATCTCCTCGGCCTTCTTGATGATCGCCATCAGAAAGCTGGGCGTTCCAGTATACCCCGTTGCCCCCAGATCACGAATGAGCTGAATTTGGTTTTCCGTGGTGGAGGCCCCTGAGGGGATGACGGTCGCGCCCACTCTTCTCAAACCACTGTGAAAGGTCAATCCTGCAGCCACCATGTGATAAGAGAAGGCGTTAAGAACAATATCCCCTTTTCTAAAACCCGCTGCATAATAGCCCCTACCCCAGATAGGATCTTTCTCTGTCAGGTGAGGCTCATAGACAGGTCCAGGAGAGGTGAAGATTCGGTCGGTCACCATATCCTTTGCGCAGAGTCCGGCAAAAGGAGGGTTTTCCATTTCGAGTTTGACAAGTTGCTCTCTGGAGATGACAGGCAGTTTCTCCAGATCTTTGATCGATTTTATGTCTGAAGGTTTAAGGTTTCGTTCATCGAAGATCTTTTTAACGGTCGGGGATTTCTGATATCCCAGGCGAACCATTTTCGCCAGGCTCTGGTTATAATACGCCTGCCTCTTCGACAGAGCCATCTTTTCTTTCGCATCAAAAAAACCGGATTCTCTCTTGACTGCCATGTCTCCCCCTCTTCCGCAAATCCCAAATTACGTTTCTCGTGTCCGTGTCACGTGTCCGGACACGGAAAACGGTCACGGACACGGGGTCCATTAGAGCCAGCGTTTGCGCCGTTTGTAGGATTTCACATCCTTATAGGACTTCAACGCACCTGAAGTCGCCGTGCCGAGATAAAATTCCTTCACGTCTGGATTTTCTCTCAGTTTAGGGGCATCTTCCTCCATGACAATCTTGCCATTTTCCATCACATACCCATAGTGGGCGATCAGGAGAGCCATGTTCGCATTCTGCTCGACCAACATAATGGTTGTTTGCTGTTCCTCGTTGATTCTTTTCACAATCTCAAAAATCTCTTTTACCAGAAAGGGGGCCAAACCTAAGGAGGGCTCATCCAATAACAGAAGCTTCGGTTGTGCCATTAACGCCCGACCCATGACAAGCATCTGCAACTCGCCGCCACTGCAATATCCAGCCAGCCTGTTCTTTCGGGCCACCAAGGGCTGAAAGTAATGGTAGACCAACTCGAGATCCTTCTTGTAGGGTTTCCCCCAACGGGTGGCTGTTCCCACCCTCAGATTTTCTTCAACCGTCAGATATTTAAAGGGTTGCCTGCCTTCCAAGACCTGAATAATTCCAAGACGGGTAATCGTTTCGGGGGATGAATTATGGATGG
>CAYMTD010000610.1:0-1783 GCA_964393245.1 uncultured Syntrophaceae bacterium | reverse complement strand
AGCTCGACCTCCACATGAAGGATACAGGCATCCTGGATGCTGCAGTTCGAACCGACCCGGATGTAATTCTGATCTCCCCGAACGATGCTCTGAAACCAGATATTGGCTCCCGGTCCAACTTCCACGTCACCGATGACCACAGCATTTTCAGCGATAAAAGCAGTTGGATCCACCTTCGGAAGTTTCCCTTCAAAGGGTATAATCATTCTATAAACCATTTCCCCGTCAATCTTCTTTTTTGGCCATCACCTTTCAAATGGAAGATAACTTTTATATTCCCAAATACGCCTCCCTTACATAGTCATTTTTTAATAATTCTCTCCCTTCACCTTCCATCACGATTTTCCCGTTTTCTAACACATAAGCCCTATTTGCAAGAGCCAATGCTTCATTGACATTTTGTTCCACCAGCAAGACGGTCACCCCTTCTTGATGCACCTTCTCTATGGCTTCAAAGATCTTTCTTACTACCAGTGGTCCTAATCCAACAGAAGGCTCGTCAAGCAGGAGGATATTCGGTTTGCCCATGAGGCCCCTTGCAATGGCCACCATCTGCTGCTCTCCTCCACTCAGGGTGTTCGCCAGTTGTTTCTCTCTTTCAGCAAGGACAGGAAAGAGCGAGTAAACCCATTTCAGCATCTCAGGCCGATTTTTCCGAATGGTAGGGGAATAGGATCCCATCTGTAAATTCTCCATGACCGTCATATAGGGGAAAAGCTTTCTCCCCTCGGGAACATGGACGATCTGATATCCAAAAATTTGATGAGGAGGGAGATTCTGAATCTGATTCCCATTAAATTCGATTGTCCCTTTCGTCGGATGAAGGATTCCAGAAAGAGTCTTGAGTAATGTGCTCTTTCCTGCTCCATTCGCTCCTACCAGAGAGACAATTTGGCCCCCATCCACATGGAATGAGACATCCCATATGGCTTGAACCTTTCCATAGTGAACATCGATATGGGAGACCTTAAGCACAACTTACTCCAAGATAGGCCTGAATCACCTTTGGGTCTTTGGCTATCTCTGCAGGTGGTCCTTCTGCGATTTTCTCTCCATAATGCATTACGATCACCCGATCGCAAATGGGCATGATGAATCTCATGACATGCTCAACCAAAAAAATCGTAATCCCCAGTTTCTGGATCTTCCTGACGACCTCTACCAGGCGGGTCACCTCTGATGGGTTTAGCCCGGCAATGGGTTCATCCAATAAAAGGAGCTTTGGTTTGGTGGCCAAAGCCTTAGCCACCTCAAGGAGCTTCAGATGGCCCACTGGTAATTCACCAGCTATTTTATCCTTTATTGGGAAGAGATTCAGGAAATCGAGGATCTCGAGAGCCGTGGACTCCGCCTTTTTAAGTGAATCCGATTTGTTCAGCGCCGAAACCTGAACATTTTTCAAGACGGTCATCTTCCCGAAGGGTTTTACCAATTGAAACGTTCTCGCGATCCCCTTTCGGCAGATCTCATGAGCTTTCACCCGTGTAATCTCCTCATCCTGAAAATAGATCGAACCCGAATCAGGCCTTAAAAAACCCGAGATTAAATTGAAGACCGTGGTCTTACCAGCCCCGTTCGGACCGATCAGGCCGAGGATTTCCCCGGTGTGAACAACCAGATCCATTTTTGATACAGCCCTCAACCCTCCAAACTTTTTATTTAAATTTTTTGTTTCGAGTAGAATATCTCTCATCATTATGAGCCCACTTTTTTCTCGGCCTAAAATTCGACGTTGTTCGAAAGTTACGTGATACCTCCAGACCAGAAGCATGAGGCATTGAGA
>CAYMTD010000609.1:0-1784 GCA_964393245.1 uncultured Syntrophaceae bacterium | reverse complement strand
TCAGCAACCTCTATTTCTTTTTGCGACCAGAACCGGTCACCTGGTCCAGCTGGATCCTCATCACCGGCGTGCTTCTGGGATGCAGTGCCAGTCTCTTCGGAGGAGGCCTTCCCCTCTTGGAGCTCATTCGGACAGATCCTGTCAAAGCAATGAGCGGTCGAGTCGCCAGCCGGGAGAGCGTTCGAAAAGCTCAAAAAGCGGCTTATGCAGGCCTTAGTATTCTTCTGTTGAGCCTGGTCCTTTTTCTCCTCCCGGGGGCTCATGTCTACATTGGTTTTGCCGGCGTTTTTGGGTTTGTCCTCGGCGTCAGCCTTCTGACAGGGGTGATCTTGGTCTATCTCCATCCTGTGGTTAGACGGATCCTTGGAACCATGGGGAGGCTTCCAGGCAGAGTGGCCGCCGGAAATATTCGACAGAATCTGGGACGGACCGGCGTGGCGATTGCCGCCTTTATGATCTCTCTGTCGATGTCCATCGGTCTGGGTTCTATGATCGGAAGTTTTCGGCAATCTCTCATCTGGTGGATGGGCACCCAGATCCGCGGGGATCTTTACATTGGAAAGATCCTGGAAGCCGAAGTCCCGGAAGCGTTCTATGAAGAGATCCGTAAAATAGAGGGACTCGGAGGCGTTCATCCATACCGGAATGTCCAGACGATATACCGTAACACCACCATTAACGTCAGCGCTGTCGATGCCTCGGTCCTGGAGAAGTATGCACAATTCGGCTGGTTGAAAGGGGGAAATGAAAACTGGGAACCGGTCAAACGCGGAGGCGTGATCATCTCTGAGAGTTTCTCGCGCCGTTTTGGAGTGAAGTCGGGCGAGACCATCACTCTGGAGGGCATTCAAGGACCCACGGCGTTCAGGGTGGGAGCCATTTTCTATGACTATACGACGGAGCACGGGCTTGTCATGATGGACCGTTCCATCTTTCTCAAGACCTTTGGAGATCGAACGCTCAACAATATTGGAATCTTCATCGACCCCGACAACCCCCGTCGGGCTGAGCTTCTCCAGGAGGTAAGAAAAAGAGGGGAGGCAAGGGGTCTTCCGGTTTTAACGGGAGCCCAGCTTCATGAAAATATTCTTGAAGTATTTGATGCGACCTTTGCGATCACCCGTTCGATGCGGGCCATTGCCATTGTCGTTGCCTTCTTCGGTATTGCCGGGGCATTGCTCACGCTCTTCATCGAGCGAAGCCGTGAATTCGGCATCTACCGTGCCCTCGGCTTTTCGACCGGGCAGGTGGCAAAGATGACCCTGATGGAAGGCATTGGCATGGGGATCGTCAGCTTTCTTCTGAGCATAGCGATCGGCACGACTCTGGCGATCCTCCTCATCAAAGTCATTAACATCAGGAGTTTCAACTGGACCATCTTTTATTACCCTGCATGGCAGCCCTATCTGTTGACTGGAGTAACCGCCATCCTTGCCAGCATCGGTGCGGCCGCTTATCCCATTTGGAAGGTTTACAGGACCTATCCTCAGATTCAGATTCGAGAGGAATAACCCCCCGCGTTCCCCCCTTAAAATAAGGGGGGATTAAAGGGGGGTTGAGAAGGATGAGATGAAAGATGGCCTAACGAATGGAGCCCCAAACGGTCCGCTTGGTAAGCGGACCCTACAGACAATGCATTAAATATGTAGGGCCTATTCACCGAACAGGCCGAGGTTTGATTTTTCATTGTTCGGGAGTGATGCCTTGTCATGAAGGAACACATGAAAAAATCTCTTTTGAGGTTTTTACCTTTGTTAGTGATGACAGGATGTCTCTATTATGGG
>CAYMTD010000608.1:0-1785 GCA_964393245.1 uncultured Syntrophaceae bacterium | reverse complement strand
GCTCCCCATGGAACGGAAGTATTCGAGCGGTATCCTCAGGTTGGAATCCTCAGAAAAGGACCTCCGGAAGAATTAAAGCATCTTCCACCTGCGATCCGGAATCTTCTCCAAAGATTTCCCACAGCCAGGCGCCATCCTCATCCCATGATCGTCCACTTCCCTCTTGCCTTCTTAATGGGGTCCTCTCTTTTCATTCTCCTCCATCTCCTATTTGAGAAACCCGCCTTCGAAATCACGAGCTTTTACCTTCTCGTTCTCGGAGCAATTTCTTCGCCCTTTGCCATGGTGACAGGCTTCTTCACCTGGTGGGTCAATTACCGGCTGAAACTGACCCTTTTTGTGAAGAGAAAGATTCAACTCTCAATCCTTCTTCTCATTCTTGAAATTATCCTGATCGTCTGGCGAGGGTCGGACCCTGCCATAACGAACCCCCTCTATTTTATCCTCGTCATCCTTCTCGTCCCCATTGTCGGTCTTCTCGGCTATTACGGAGGCCAGATGACGTTTCCGGCTGAAAAATCTGACGCGGTGAAAGGGTGATAGCGTGGCACGGTGAAAGAACAAATTTCCCCCGTGTCTCCGAGTCTCCGCGTCACCTTATCTCTCTTTCTTAGAGAATGCGTAGAAAACAACGCTGGCAGCCACACCCAGGAAGCAGATGAGAAAGGCCGAGTGGTAGGCTTCAGCGGGATAGGCGTGATTGATTTTTGGAAAGGATTCCACAACCCTTCCAATCAGGGGCATGAAGATGGCAGCCCCCGCCATGGTGAAAAAATTTACCAATGTCATGATGGTTCCTGAGATCGAGATGGGAAAAAGCTCTTTGGCATGAGAGTAGATGACCATTCCAAAACTGCTGAAGAGACCGATGAGAAAGAAGAGAAGTCCAAAGAGATTGGGACTCTTAAGATCGAATATGCCCAATAATGGAAAAAGACTCAGTGCATAGAGAACTAAACCCGCAAGCGCGACCCCCTTTCTCGAACGGAGAATGCGATCAGAGAGTCGGCCTGCTATCGGGCCTCCCACAATGATTCCTATGGCTAAGAAGATGAGCAGATTTCCTGTTTGGACAGGAGAATATCTTTGCGTGTCGATCAAATAGGGGCCTAACCATAAGCCCTGAAGACTAACAAGGGTCCCATATCTAAAAAAGGCTACCGTACCTATCTGCCAGAAAACCAGAGAGCTCAGGATTAGCCGGATGGATGAAAGCACCCCGATTTCTGGTTTAACTGGAGACCGACGATCTTCAGCTACCTTTTCTTCTTCTAAGATCCAAAAGATTAAAAAGGCTAAGAGGGCAGTGATTCCCCCCGCAAGGAAGAAAGTCATCCTCCATCCAATGCTGGAGGTGAGATGCGCCAAAGGAGAGGCGGCCAGAATATTCCCCAGTGTTCCAATAGAGAGGAGGAGGCCCACAAGGGTGGCAAATCTGTCAGCTGAGAATCGAAGGACGAAAACTTTGAAAGATCCCATCAGGACAGAGGACATTCCCACCCCTATGAGGATCCTCCCCAGGATGGCAGCGGTGAAGGACGTTCCGAAGGCAAAGAGGAAAGCACCCAGAGCTCCCAGGAATGAAAAGGATGCGACGATGATGCGTGGCCCGATCCGATCAAGCAGCGGTCCCATTGGAATCTGAAGCAGAGCAAAGGAATAGAAGTAAGCCCCTCCCAAAAGCCCAAGCGTCTCAGCATTGAGGCCTAAATCCTGGATGAGATTAGGGGCAATGACCGCATTGGAGACCCGGTAGAACATGGAGAGGATAAAGAGAGCAGAGAG
>CAYMTD010000607.1:0-1788 GCA_964393245.1 uncultured Syntrophaceae bacterium | reverse complement strand
CGGAAAGCCTGCATGAACTGGTTGACGTCTCCCCAGATCTCAGAGCTGAATCCAGAAGTTCCGGCATCGAAAATTCCCACCACCCTCCAGTCGCGCATCGCCCAGTAGAGCGTCTTGTCCATTTCAGCCCCCTTAAACCCCCTGGCGATGCTGGACCCCACAATCACCTCGGACGAACCTTCCCTGGGAAGATGCCCCTCCACCAATTTGACTTGAGGCCTCAAGAGCAATGAAGCCTCCTCAACACCCCGCAGGATGACATTGGAGGGTTGTCCACTCCCCTTCTTGGGAAGGGCAATGAGAACGACGGCTTCCTTTGCCAATAGCCTCTGACCTTTGGGACCGTATGCAATCTCTGGTAAAGTCTCCAAAACAGCGGCCTGGTCCCTCGACACACCGCTCACCACTTCGGACGCTGCACCCTTTCGAAGAAAGACAACGTTGTCGTAAGAACCTGTTTCAACCAAGGTCTTCTGCAATCCCTCGGCCAACATCAAGGTGGAAGCAAAGACGAAGACCACCAGCGCCATCCCACCAATGGTCAGCACCGTGGTGAGTCTTCGCGTCCAGAGATTTCGAACATTATAGAAAAACGGTATAGCCATTAACCGATTCTCCTGAGACCATCGGCAATACGAATCTGAATGGCCCGGCGCGTCGGATGGATAGCCGCAACAAGACCCACAATCGATGAAGCGACGGCATTGATAAAAAGGGTCTCTTCCTCCACGTTGAACACTGGAAAATAAGTCGCTAATTGGGTGCTGATGATTTTCGCCGTTGGGAAGAGCAGCATAACCCCTAAGAGGCAGCCTATCGTCGTAATCACCAGAGACTCTCCAAAAATGAGACCGGCGATATGCATGCCCCGAAAGCCTAATGTCTTCAAGATGGCATACTCTCCGATTCTCTCCCGGGTGGTCATGGACATGGTGTTGGCCACGACCGCCATAATGATGATGATGACAACGAAAGAGACGATCTGAATCGCTGTGACTATCGCGCCACTCATGGCGATAAAACCTTGCTGAAAAGCCTTCTCCGTCTCGGTCAGGGTTTCCGCCAGTGAATTTCTGAACTGGTTATCAACGGCAAGAGAAACCTCAGGGGCAACCTCTGGCCGGCTCACGCCGATCATATAGAAACCCACCTGGTCCGCCCAGATGTGGCCTCTCTTTTTCAAGCCTTCGTTGAGGTAATCCCAATGAAAGAAAAATTGAGTCTCATCGGTCGTTTCATCCCTTCCTCGATAGATCCCACGAAGGACAAAATCCCAGTTGCCGAAAAAGATCAGCCCTTTGAGGGTAATGATGTCTCCTATTTTCCAGCCGAATCTGGAAATGAGCTTCCTCCCTGCAATAAAAGCCTTCCTGTCTTTGAGAAAGGCTTCCTTTTGCTCCGGCGGCAGAGCGAATTCGGGATAGAGTTCAAGGTAGGTCTTGGGTTCGATGGCAAAATTCGGGAAAAAATTCTTCTCTTCGATATAGACGCCGCCGAACCAGGTTCCATGGGATACCAATTTTACGCCGTCAATCTGACTGATCTTATCTTTATAGGAAATCGGAAGCGGAAAGACGATCGAGACCGCATTTCTCGTCACAAGACGTGTGGCAGAAGAAGCTTCAACGCCTGCGTACCAGGCATTGATGAAGGTGCGCAAGAGCCCGAAGGCCAGGATGGCAATGGTCATACCCAAGAGGGTAAGGCTCGTGCGGAGTTTGTTTCGAAAAGCGTTCCTAATGAGGATTTTGAGGTAGAACATTATTCAAGAAACCTTTGTCTAAATGG
>CAYMTD010000606.1:0-1789 GCA_964393245.1 uncultured Syntrophaceae bacterium | reverse complement strand
CTCTGTCAAGGGGAATGGATCCTCGAGGACCAGCTCGTTTTCGAAAAGGGTTGGGGGATGCGGGAAGCCCCGGAGGAACTCGGAAAGAAGCCGATGGAAGATCTGTTGGATATCCTGTTTGAAGAGCTCTCCAAGGCCTCTGGATCCTTACCCCATTTGGACATGATCTCGACGATCGAAAGAGGAATGATTCTCCGTGCCCTCCAGAAAACGAATGGAAATCAGGTCCAGGCCGCCCAACTTCTCGGAATGAATCGTAGCACCCTTCGGGGGAAAATGGAGAGGTACAATATTAGGAAGGAAGTGCTTGTGTTGGAGAATGAATAAGACGCAGAGGGCATAGCGCAGGGAGCATACCGAAAAATGATTTTGTTACCCTTTGCCCCATGCCCTGTGCTCTGTGCTAAGGGGACTTTGATATAAGACTTATCGGGGGAACTCATGCGGACACTCAGAATCGGTCTCTGCCAGATTAATACCACGGTCGGTGACATCGAAGGAAATACAAAAAAGATTTTGAATTACGTCGAAAAGGGAAAGAAGATGGGCGCCGACCTATTGGCCTTTCCGGAGATGGCGGTTACCGGCTACCCCCCTGAGGACCTCCTCCTCATGCCGAAGTTCATTGAGGCCAATCTAAAGGCAGTGAGAAGGATTGCAAAAGCCGCGTCCTCCATCACTGTCCTCCTCGGCTTTGTTGACAAGAAAGAGGACATCTTCAATGCCGCTGCCCTGCTTCAAAACGGGAAGGTCATCGCTTCCTATTGTAAGACGTTTCTTCCGAATTACGGGGTCTTTGACGAAGACCGGTATTTCAAGGCAGGGACAGAGAATCTCATCTTCGTCCTCCATTCAGTTCCCATTGGGCCAAGTATCTGCGAAGACCTCTGGTACCCAGGGGACCCGATCCGAACCCAGGCCCTCTATGGAGGAGCCGAGTTGATCGTCAACATCTCCTCCTCTCCCTATCACGCAGGAAAGACCTCATTTCGTGAGAAGATGATTTCGACGAGGGCGACAGACAACGTGGCCATCGTTGCCTATTGCAACCTGGTAGGAGGCCAGGATGAGTTGGTCTTCGATGGAGGAAGCCTCATCTTCGACCAGAAAGGAGAGTTGATCGCCAGGGGAAAACAATTTCAAGAGGATCTGGTCCTCGCCGACCTCGACATGGAGGCTGTCTTTCGAATGCGCCTTCACGATCCTCGCATCCGGAGAGAAAGGCTCTCGGAAGAAGAAAAAAGTCTGAGGAAGATTGAACTCCTGGATCAAAGTCATTCCATGAAAAGGAAGCCACCCCTCCCGAAAAGAGACAACGGCCCCCTGGATCGCCTGGCCGAAATCTACGGGGCTCTTGTCCTTGGGACAGGAGATTATATCCGGAAAAATGGTTTCCAAAAAGTTCTGATCGGTCTGAGCGGGGGCATCGATTCTGCCCTCACGGCAGCGATTGCTGTGGATGCCCTGGGGAAAAAAGCGGTGATGGGCGTAGCCATGCCTTCTCAATACTCATCCAAGGAATCCCTGGAGGATGCTAAGACTCTGGCGAAAAACCTCGGCATCCAATTCTTCACCATTCCGATCACAGGGGTATTCGAGGCCTATCTGAAGAGCCTCGCTCCCTCTTTCAAAGGGCTCAAGCCCGATGTGGCGGAGGAGAATATACAGGCTCGCATTCGGGGGAACATCCTCATGGCCCTCTCCAATAAATTTGGATGGCTCGTTCTGACGACGGGAAACAAGAGTGAAATGAGCGTGGGGTACTGCACGCTTTATGGGGACATGGCCG
>CAYMTD010000605.1:0-1791 GCA_964393245.1 uncultured Syntrophaceae bacterium | reverse complement strand
CCTCAAGAATCTACCACAGTGGAAAGCGGAGGGCTCAACAAACCGCTGAGATCATAGCCAGTGCTCTGACCCTGCCTGCCGAATCCTTTCAGGGACTCAATCCACTTGACGACGTCAGACCATGGGCTGAAAGAATCTCAAGGGAAACGGAGGATCTGATGATCGTGGGCCACCTGCCCTTTCTTGAGAAACTGGCTTCCCTCCTCCTTTGCGGCCACGAGGGCGCTCAGATCGTCCTATTTCGCTATGGTGCCATCGTTCACCTGGACCAGAAGGAAGATAAGACCTGGGCAGTGCGCTGGATTCTTACGCCCGAAATGGTTTCGTAGGGCGAATAGTGCCTATAAGTTCAAGGAGTTATATTTTCCCTTGCCATTCACCATCAAATAGGGTATAAGAAGTTTCATCAAGTTGCAAAGAGTCAATTAAGTCACAACACGGAGAAAACCGCAGAGACTTCTTAACAACTCTTTTGCGGTTTTTTTGTAGGGAGATTTGAAACGGATGACCGCAAGAAAATCCACCCAACACGAACAAAATTGGGACTCCTTGCTTTTGCCAGAAGATCTGGATATCGATGTATTGAGGGAGCTTCCCGCTTTGAAACTGGAGGGTGAGATTGAATCTGAAGTGACGAAAGGAGAGGAAGGGGACACCGAAGACGAACCGGAGATTTTCAGGAAGACCGCCGATCCCGTGAGAATTTACCTGAGGGAAATGGGATCTTTTCCTCTCTTGACACGCGAGGGTGAGATGGAGATTGCCAAAAGGATTGAAAGCGGTCAGCAGGAAGTGCTCAGCGCTGTCTTCAACTGCCCGATCGCTGTCAAAGAGGTTATCACCCTTGGGAACGACTTACGCTCCGGCAAGGTCCGTGTTAAAGAGGTGACCCATGAGATCGACGACGAAGAGACAAGCGCGTTGGAGGAAGATCTCCAGAAGAAAAGGGTCCTTCGCCTGATCAGCAGGATTGAAAGGGATGAGGAATCCATCTGTCAGCTCCAGAAGAAGCTGAAGGCCCGGGAAAATGGGATTTCAAAAAAATTAATTCGGAAACGAATTGCTGAGAAACAGGTCGAGGTATTCAATCTGCTCAACCAGATAAAGTTGAAAGATCATCAGGTGAATCGAATCATTCAGAAGTTGAGGGATTGGGAAACCCGGATGCGATTGGATGAAAGGGAGCTGAGGAAATACGATAAGTTCCTCCTTTCGCTCCCCGAAGCCAAGAAAGGTTTGCCCCCGAACAGGAACGGGAGGAACGGAAAGCGTCTCTTCTCCGCTCGCCTCAACCTCAAGGGCCAGAAGCTTGGAGAGATGAGTCGTATCGCCCGCTATCTCCGGAGAAGAATGAGCCGCCTGCAGACAGAGTGCGGGCTCTCTTCAATCCAACTGAAGGATGCCTTGAAAGCCATAGAGGCAGGCGAGGCCAGAGCCAGAGAGGCGAAGAGCGAATTGATCAAGGCGAACTTGAGGTTGGTCATCTCGATTGCCAAGCGATATATGAATCGGGGGCTTCAGTTCTTGGATCTAATCCAGGAAGGGAATATGGGATTGATGAGGGCGGTCGATAAGTTCGAATACCGGCGTGGATACAAGTTTGGTACCTATGCGACCTGGTGGATTCGCCAGGCGATCACAAGAGCGATTGCTGATCAAGCGCGGACCATACGCCTTCCGGTTCACATGGTCGAGGTCATCAACAAACTGAATCGAGTCTCTCGCCTTCTGGTTCAGGAAATGGGAAGAGCGCCCACGACCGAGGAAATTGCCAGAAAGATGGGTGTGTCC
>CAYMTD010000604.1:0-1796 GCA_964393245.1 uncultured Syntrophaceae bacterium | reverse complement strand
ATTTGGCGCAGTTTAGACTTCAATGATATTAAATTGTTCCTGGTGAAATCCCGCCTTCCCCTTGATCAAAATCTTCTTCCTTAACCTCTTCTCCAACTCTTCTACCGCCGCCCTCTCCTCCTCATAAAGGAGGTCCGCGACCTCGGGGTTCGCCTCCACCATAATGCTGCTGCCTCCTAAAGCAGAGCAGGTTCGCTCGATCTCCCGGAAGATATCGTAGCAGATCGTGGTCCTCGATTTGATCAGCCCGGCCCCTTCGCAATAGGAACAGGGCTCGCTGAGGATCCTCGAGATGTTCTCACGCGTTCGCTTCCGTGTCATCTCTACCAATCCGAGGTCCGAAATCTTAAAGATGCTCGTCTTCTGACGATCCTTCCGGAGGGCTTCTTCGAAGGCCTGGAAGACCTTTTCACGATCCCCTTCCCTTTCCATATCGATGAAATCGATGATGATGATTCCGCCAATATTTCGCAGCCTTAACTGGTAGGCGATCTCTTTGGCCGCCTCCAGATTGGTCTTGAGAATCGTGTCGGCAAGATTTCTCTTTCCCACATATCTTCCTGTGTTGACATCGATGGCCACCAGGGCTTCACACATATCAATGACGATATATCCCCCGGATTTGAGCCAGACCTTCCTCCCCAGAATTTTGTCAATCTCCATTTCGATGCCATAGGCATCGAAGATGGGATCCATTCTCTCATAGAGTACGATCTCACATTTCTGTTTAGGCATATAAGTGTTAATAAATGAGAGAATGTTCTCATACTCTTCTCTTGAATCAATCACAATCCGATTCACCTGAGGAGAGAGGATATCCCGAATCACCCGAAGGACCATGGTGAGGTCGCTGTGAATAAGAGAAGGTGCCGCTGAGCTTTCTTTCTTCTTCTGAATGTTGCTCCAGAGGCGCAGGAGAAACTCCATGTCATTGCGGATCTCATCTGGCTCTGCGCCTTCGCTGGCTGTCCGAACAATGAAGCCACCCGAAGGGGGCCTCATCCCTTGGATGAGTTCTTTTAACCGCCTCCGTTCCCTTTCATCCTTGATCCTTCTCGAGACGCCCACATGATCCACCGTGGGCATATAAACCAGATATCTGCCGGGAAGGGTGATGTGGGATGTAATCCGTGTCCCCTTGGTCCCAAGGGGCTCTTTCGAAACCTGAACAAGAACCTCCTGGCCTTCGGAGAGAAGATCCTCAATCTGCGATGATAAATTGAAAGAATTGGGCAATTCCTCCCCCTGGAAAATCATCTCTTCATAATCTTCCATTCCACCATAGACATCGGAGACATAGAGGAAAGAGGCCTTCTCCAACCCGATGTCGACGAATGCCGCCTGCATCCCAGGCAGCACCTTAACGACCTTCCCCTTATAGATGTTTCCCATGATGCCCCGGTCTTTGGTGCGCTCGATATAGATTTCCACAAGCACTCTGTCTTCCAGGAGAGCAACCCTTGTCTCTTGACGCGTCACATTGATGATGATCTCATTCGCCATAGGAGGCTCCTGGTTAAATCCCAATAACCAAATCCCCTGCCTGCCGGCAGGCCCCGGACCTAACATGGTACAGGGCAGGCAGGCAAATGCTAAATAAACTCCAATCAGCCAATGTCCAAATAACCAAACTTAATATTTTCTGTTTTAGATTTGGTGATTGAAATTTTGGTTATTAAACATATTATTCCAATTTGATGATTTTGCTCTGCACAAGAATTTCCTCTTTCAACCCGAGCACCGCTCCGATGATTTCTGTGGGTTTGGCTGTCCTGCCCGTTCCATTCCGCAGAACC
>CAYMTD010000603.1:0-1798 GCA_964393245.1 uncultured Syntrophaceae bacterium | reverse complement strand
TTACAACTGACATCCCATCTCGAATTCTCTTGGCCGCCTTGTTCATCGCTTCCACGGTCTTCCGGCTCCCCTCCCGATCAATGCTGATATAGCCTGCTGCAGCCATGGTCCACCCAAAGAAAGGAATAGAAAAAAGTTCCTTCTTGGCCAGCCATTTGAATTGAACGGGAAGATGGCCCAGGAGGGCAAAGATATCGTAACTTCCCTGATGGTTCGACATGAAGATATACGGCCCCTCTCCCTTTAAATTTTCCATCCCTTCTACGCTCACCCTTACCCGGTTCGCCCAGAGAGCGACCTTTCCCCAGAGCCTGGCATAACGGTGAGCTACCTTCCCGTTAGGGTCAAAAGGATAGGTGACAAAAGCCAGAAATCCCAGAACCAATGTGGCCACGACAATAGAAGACCAAACGAAGAGAGTACGAATCATAGACTTCAAATCCCGCTAGGGAATCAGGCTACCAGGAAATCAGGATGCAGGGTATCAGAGGACCAGGACATCAGGAAAAGTGAAAATGAAAGAATTCTTAAACCTGATCCCCTGATATCCTGATACCCGCACCCTGATAGCCTGATGTTCTGATAACCATTACACCTATTTCGGATACAGAGTTTACCTCACGACATCCGCTTCTCCAGTTCCGTGAGAATACCTCTCACCTCATCCTTTATCTTTTCATCAATATCATAGGGAGATTTCCCTTCCCGGTCGGCCTGGAGAATCTTGGGATTGAAACTCATGTGGCCCAAAATGTGAAAATCGGAAAGGTTCTCCTTGATGATCTTTCTGTCCTGATCCGAGTTGACCTTATTTCCAACGATCATCATATTTTTTATCTTTAGATCTTCGCCCAGTTTCTTAATCTGCTTAGCCGTATTGATGGCCCTTTGACCCGGCTCCACCACAATAATCAGGGCATCTACGTATCCTGTGCTTCCTCTTCCAAGATGCTCCAGCCCCGCCTCCATATCGATAATGAGTGCTTCCTCGCGTTGAACCAACAGGTGGCGGACCAGATTCTTCAGAAGGACATTTTCAGGGCAGAAGCAACCTCCACCTCCCTGAGGGATGCAGCCCAAAAGAAGAAGCTTCACCCCTTCGTAGGTCACTCCCATCCCGTCTGGAATGTCATCAACCTTGGGGTTGAGTTTGAACAGGGCTCCAAACGTCCCCTTCTTCGCACCGGTTCTCTCCTCGATCAAAGACGTCATAGAGGCAATGGGAGACAGCTTCTCCAAGGCCTCTTTGTTAAGGCCGACGGCGGAGGCCAGATTGGAATCCGGATCCGCGTCGATTGCAAGAACCTTCTTCCCTTGAGCGGCCAGAAGTCGAGCCATCACCCCTGCAAGCGTCGTCTTCCCAACCCCACCTTTTCCAGAAATCGCAATCTTCATCTTTTCCTCCGTAATTAAATCATATCCAAAAAATGGCCAAATGTCTATGAGGACAGACTGTGAAATGGCACTCTACGATTTGACAAAAGGAATTTCCATCATTGATAATGATAATTCTTATAAATGGAAAAGACGAAAATCAACACGAAGGCGCTGGTCATTCTCAGCGTCGGCCATTTCATCACCGACATCAATCAGGGGGCCCTCCCCGCGCTTCTCCCCTTTTTCAAAGAAGCCTTGAACCTTTCCTATACGTTATCGGGAACCATCCTGCTTTCTGCTAACCTAACGTCGTCGATTATCCAACCCGCCTTTGGACATCTTTCCGACAGAAAACCCATGGGATGGTTTCTTCCCTTGACTCCTTTCATTGCCTGCCTTGGAATCGCTTGGGCGGGTTTTG
>CAYMTD010000602.1:0-1807 GCA_964393245.1 uncultured Syntrophaceae bacterium | reverse complement strand
TTGATTTCCTGCAAAATCTCAAAAGAGGAAATTTTCGAAATGTCCGTCTAATATAATGAAGGTGACTGAACACTTTATGAAAAGGAGTGTAGTAAATAAAGGAGTATAAATGGCCAAGAAATTGAGAGTTCTTAAAGGCGGGCGAAAAAGGGATATTTACGAGGATGCGAAATGGAGGAAAAGAC
Source organism: uncultured Syntrophaceae bacterium (assembly GCA_964393245.1). GTDB lineage: Bacteria > Desulfobacterota > BSN033 > BSN033 > UBA1163 > CAYMJV01. The sequence continues at coordinate 1,622 of CAYMTD010000602.1, read as the reverse complement.
CTATTGACATAGACGGTGAGGAGCATTGTGGCATCCCTGTTCTCGAACAAGAAGAATGGTATGATGATAATTTGAGATCAAAGACGATGGAGATAGTCAATCAGATAACGACTGATCCTATAGAACGTTCTATAGCAGAATTGATGCTTGAAAACTATACAGAAAAAGATATCGCTGAAATGCTGAAAATAAGTCCTGCAAGAGTTGAATGGTTCATGAGAAAAATTGATGCGTGGAAAAGAAATAAAGAAAACCACAAGAAGGATTCTTGATCGATTGCCTTCCTGGTTGCACATTTTCCCACACCTTTTAGTGATCTGATCCTTTTATCTAAATATCAAATCGTGTGAGGAAATTCCATTGAAAGTCCGTCCAATAGATTAAAAACAAGGCGAGAGAAGCCTTTTTAAGAGGAGGTCAGAAATATGAAAAAACATACGATGGTGATTGTGGCCGTTGCTTTTGCCCTTTTAATGGCTACCACGGTAGTTTGTTACAGTTGGTGTCTTGGCCCCCCGTATAACTGTAGTAATTGCCCCTATTGTGGGAGCCTTGGGACAGTAATCGAGCAGCGAGAAGTCGGAAGTGGCTTCAACAAGACCTGTATCTACACTATGAAGTGCTGGAATGGGCACGTCTGGGTATGCGCCCAGTAACGGGCTTTTTAGGAAGTCCAAAACAAAATCTTAAGGTAAGCTCCTATGAAACGAGAAACTGGTATATTGCTCTTCTGCATCATAATCATTCAGATGGTTTTATCTGTGCTTTTCACTTTGGCCCACGAAAAGCCCCCCTACGGGAGGTCTATTTTTCTCCGATACGAAGTGATAAACAAAATAGACCAGAATAAGACCGTAGGCCTTGCATAATGCGAGAAACGCCGGAGCCGGGAAGAAATTGTCGCCATTGGGTTTCTACTTGGAAGGTGATTTATATTGGCAGGTCTTCTATTCTTGTCCCTTTTCCCCCTCTGAGACTCTTTCTGGCTGCCTCAATTCGCGTCAGAAACCTGGGATCATGTTCCAACCGATAATCGAACCAATCATCTTCTGTGGCAAAGCCTATCAGAACACCTGCCGGCTTTCCATGCCGGGTAATGATGACTTCTTCCTTTTCCGCCAAATCCAAATATTCTGAAAAGTGGTCTTTTACGTCTGATAATGCAACCTTTTTCATTTCTTTACCCCCATTTCCTGAAGCCACGCGGCGGCTTTGGACTTTCGTATGATTGCCAAGACTTCTACGGCCTGTCCAGTGACATCATAAAAAACTCTAATCTCGCCCACTCTCAATCTGTATTGAGGGCGGCTGATGCCACGTAATTTCTTAATGCGGCTTTTACTCACCCGCTCCGGTTCATATCTAAGATGGTTTTCGATGGTCTCTTTGACAATAGAACGGTCTCGTGCTGATAGCCGTTTTAAGTCCTGAACTGCCTCAGGCGCAAAAAGAATTTCACGTTTCATTTTGGCCATATTATAGCCAGAATTTGATCTTCCTGTCAATCCTTTGATTGGTCGATTGCAATTCAGACACTATAGAAGTCTGGAGCCGGGGGAGGGGCGGGCTTGGAGATGCAAGGAGCTTAATGGGAGACCGACCGGTCGAGACCCCGTGGGACG
>CAYMTD010000601.1:0-1810 GCA_964393245.1 uncultured Syntrophaceae bacterium | reverse complement strand
GGTCCACCGCCTTCAGCAGGTCTATCTGAAAGAATACTACACCCAGCCGAGAATCCTTCTGGGTGCTTTCTTCAATCCGAATCCATTCAAACGGATGGCCTACCGGCTCATCCTCCGGTATGTCTGGGAAAACGCAACCGGGAGACCCTGGAAGCAACCCAATCTTGAAGAAGGTTAGAGGTTTGAGGATAAAGGTTTGAGGCAAGAAAGAGGGTACCGTAGGACTTCGGCGTGAGCTCAGTCGAACGCCTTAGCCTGCGTAGACAAACACAACCTAATGGGTGCGGCTACTGAATGGCGACGGTATGAAAAAGGTTCTTCTAATTTTTCCTCGGGAGAAGGGCGTTAAGTATTCCAATGACACCCTCTATCCCTTCCCAATGCTCGGACTCACCCTCCTCGCATCGCTCTTTCCCAAAGATTATGAGGTCAGGATTGTCAATGAAGCGATCGAAGAGATCGATTTTGAATCCGAAGTCGATCTGGTGGGGATCACTGCCCTGACCTGCGTCGTCCAAAGAGGCTACGAGGTTGCAGACCAATTTCGAAAAAAAGGGGTGAAGGTCATCCTGGGGGGAGTTCACCCGAGTCTCTTACCCGAGGAGGCGAAAGACCATGCAGACTCCATTTTTATCGGAGAGGCGGAGGGGAGAATTCTGGAGGTGATCAAAGACTTTGAAACAGGCACGCTCAAACCTTTTTACAAAGACCAGACGTGGCCAGACCTGAGGCAGATGCCCATTCCGAGAAGAGACCTCCTGGGCAAAAGATATAGCCCTGTTTTTAAAGCCATCGAAACAACACGAGGTTGCCCGAACCGCTGCGACTTCTGTTCTGTCCCCACCATCAACGGAAGGCATTATCGGATCCGTCCCCTCGAAGAAGTGGATCAGGAACTCTCTTCGATCATAAAAAAGAAGGGTGAATATCTCTTTCTGGCCGATGACAATGTCATGGCCCGGGAGGACTACGCCGAAAGCCTCTTCGAGATCTTCAAACGTTATGGCGTCAAATGGATGGGATTTGCTACGGTCCAGGTCGCCAAGAAGGAAAACCTTCTCAAAAAGGCTCAGGAGAGCGGTTGTATCTCCCTCTTCATCGGTTTTGAATCTCTACTCCAGGAGAATCTGGACAGTGTGTCGAAACGATTTGTCGATACAAGGGAATTGTCAGAACTGATTCGAACTATCCAAGACCACCGGATCGGTATTCACGGGTCCTTCATCTTTGGTTTTGATGGGGATGATCCGACCGTCTTTAAGAAAACGGTTGAGTTCGTTCAGGGGAACAATATTGAGCTTCCCATGTTCTCCATTCTTACCCCCTTTCCGGGCACCGCTCTGCGAAAACGGCTGGAAGAGGAAGGGAGGATCCTCGACTGTGATTGGTCTCATTACGACATGAGCCATGTGGTTTTCAAGCCGAAAAAGTTGACCGTTCACGAGCTTCAGGAAGGATACCTCTGGGCCCAGAAGTATACCTGTGCCCCGCGGTCGATCTTGAAGCGGTTGCTGTCGGGCCCAAGACATCACTTTTTCTACTTCTTGATGTCTAACTTTGTGCTCCGGGGAGCCCAGATGGAAGTGATCCGGAAGATCAAAAAAGAAGAAATACCAATGTCCAAATCCCAATCATCAAATAATAACCAATTACCAAAAGATCAATGACCAAATGTGCTGGACTCGTAAAAAATCGGAAAACCCGTCGCTCCTGCGAAAGCAGGAGTCCAGAATTATTTGAGCTATCTGGATTCCCGCTTCCGCAGAGATTTTAATGGTACAATTTATTTTACATTGACAGTTTTTACTTA
>CAYMTD010000600.1:0-1814 GCA_964393245.1 uncultured Syntrophaceae bacterium | reverse complement strand
CGCTGATCTTTGTCAGAAGGGCGGGGTCGAAAAATTCGTCTTCATTTCAACGGATAAGGCTGTCAACCCGACCAGCGTCATGGGAGCAAGCAAGCGAGTAGCCGAGATGATGATCACCGATCTCAACCACCGATCAGGGACGAGGTTCGTGGCAGTTAGGTTCGGAAACGTCCTGGGCAGCCGCGGAAGCGTGATTCCAATCTTTCAGGAGCAGATTCGGAATGGAGGACCCGTGACCGTGACCCACCCTGAGATGAGGCGTTATTTCATGACGATCCCAGAGGCAGTGCTTCTTGTTCTTCAAGCTGCTTCCATGGGCCAGGGCGGCGAGGTTTTTGTCCTCGATATGGGTGAACAGGTAAAGATTTATGATGTTGCGTGTGAGTTGATCAGGCTGAGCGGCTTGGAACCTCACAAGGACATCCCCGTTGTCTTTAGCGGAATCCGCCCGGGAGAGAAGCTCTTCGAAGAAGTTTTAACGGCAGAAGAAGGAGTTGAGCCCACCACCCATCCAAAGATTTTCAAGGCTAAGATTGGGAGGGCGTTTACAGGTGAATTCTTGAATGGAAGGATCGAGCAACTGAATGCCTTTGCCCAGATCCAGGATCGAGCTGCCATTGTCCGAATCCTGCAAGAAATGATTCCTACCTATAATCCTGATGGGCCCAACTCAAAAGAGTAGTTGGGGGAAATGTTTCATTTGTTTCACGGATATGATATACAAAATAATCGGTTTGATTTAAGATATTATTGTTAGGTTTTTGGTCGTCTATCGAAAAGGAGACGATTGAAAAAAAAGAAATCGTATGATTAAGAATCATAAGTTACGTAACCATCCTATTGTGGAAAGGTTTTTATCTTTGATTTTACCCCTGGGGGAAGAGATCAAGGAGGTTTATCTGTTTGGTTCAAGGTGTCGGGACGATTGGCGGCCTGATTCTGATTATGATATTTTGATTGTTGTGAAAAAAAAAGACAGAGGGTTGATCAGCAAACTATATGATGCCGTCATGGATATCCTTCTGGATACAGGGAGATTAATATCCCTCAAGATTTTCACAGCCTCCGAGTTCGACCGCCTGAAGTCCATTCCTTCACCTTTCACGAACAACGTCATCAAGGAGGGGATAAAACTTGGACCTCGCCGCTAAGGAACTTATCAAGGGCTATTTAGAAAAGGCTGAAAAGAAATTGAAGGTTGCCGAGAAGCTTCTCAGATCTGATGACTACGAGGATGCAGTCTCAAGAGCTTATTACGCTGTTTTTCATGCGGCACAAGCTCTCCTTTTGACAGAGGGCGAAAGGGCAGAAACTCATAAGGGCGTCGTAACTCTTTTTGGACTCTTATTTGTAAAAACGGGGAAATTTAAGAAGGATCTCGGAAAATATCTCGCTAACCTGAAGGACGAAAGGGAGAGCGGAGATTACGAGATATTTTCTTATGTAGAGCGAGAGACGGCAGAAACCGCCATCGAAGAAGCCAAAGAGTTTATTAGAGAAACTCAGGCCTACCTAAAAAGTAATCTCTTAATTGAATAGTTTGGATTCTTACACCCTAAATCTGAGAATTCTCTTCTAACATTTCGGTCCCTCACTTTTCCCCTCTCCCCAGCGGGGAGAGGGGAAAGGTCACGGGAAATTTCAAATCTGTTTGGTCAGTATTGGGTCATTTTGCCATTGAACAAATCACGAAGCCCAGGGCTTTAGACACAAAAGGATACCTTCAACGAGATGATCATATTGACATCCACTGCTGTCCTAATTAGCATTTAGGTAAACCCCCGGCTCTGCCGGGGGACTCCCAGAGTTTGACA
>CAYMTD010000599.1:0-1814 GCA_964393245.1 uncultured Syntrophaceae bacterium | reverse complement strand
GCTCGTGATTTCCCTCCGTGTTCCAAAGGAATCTGTGGAAGCCATCTCCAACTTCTTGATGGAACAGGGAGCGACAGGTATCGAGGAGAAAGAGGAAGATCAAAAGGGGGAGAAACTGAAGGCCTATTTCCTGCGGGATGGCAGAGAGGAGGGGGGGCTTCGGGCGCTTGACCGGTATCTGAAATCTCTGGGGAAGATTCAGCCTGAAATTTCTCAAACCAAGATCGAAGTCCTCACCCTTCGTGACCAAGACTGGGGCGAGAACTGGAAGCGATTTTTCAAACCTTTTCATGTAACATCGAGAGTTGTGGTTGAGCCACCCTGGTCTCGTGTCCGGCCTAAGAAGAATGAGATATTCATCGTCATCAATCCGGGAATGGCTTTCGGGACGGGCACGCACGCCAGCACGAAACTCTGTATCCGTGCTCTGGAAAAGCGGCTCAGGAGGAAAGGGTTATCCGTCCTTGATGTGGGGACGGGTTCAGGAATCCTTTCCGTTGTGGCAGCTCAGATGGGAGCGGGAGAGGTCTTAGGAATTGATACGGATGAAGAGGCCGTTGAGGTGGCAAGAGAGAACGTGGCGCAGAATCAGGTGTCGCATATCGTTAAGGTGCGAAAAGGAAGCATCGGACATATCCGGAGGCAATTCGATGTGGTCGTGGCCAACATTGACCTGAGAGGGTTGCGAAGGATGAGACAGCCTCTCCTCCGTCATCTCAAGAGCGAGGGTTTTCTCATCCTCTCAGGGCTCTTAGAAAGAGAGGGTGACAGGCTCAGTCAGGATTACATGAAGACGGGACTTCTGCAATGGACTCAGTCGAGCCGAGAAGGCGAATGGGTTTGTCTCACATTTCAGAAAAAATAAAAATCAGGAGAACGTCATGCCCAGGTTTTATGTTCCCAGTCCCCGCATTGAAGAAGAACTGCTGAAAGTGCAAGGGGGAGAAGTAAGGCATATTCGGAGGGTTCTCCGGCTCAAGGTTGGGGACAGGCTGGTCGTCTTTGACGGTTCGTCGAAGGAGTATGCGGGCGTCATTGTTGAGGAAACCCCCTCTTCGGTGGTGATCAAACTCGAAGAGGTTCTCTCCCCCCAGAGGGAGTCCCCGCTGGAGATTACTCTGGCTCAAAGCCTCTTAAAAGGTGAGAAGATGGAATACCTGATCCAAAAAGCGACGGAACTCGGAGTAAGAAGGATCGTCCCCTTCTTCTCTTCCCGATCCATTCCTCTCTTGGACAAGTCGAAGAGGTTGAGACGTATCCATCGGTGGGAAAAAATTGCCATTGAGGCTTGCAAACAATGTGGAAGGGTGGCCATTCCAAAGGTTGAACCTCCTCAAAACTACTCCGAGATGCTTGGTATGGCTGGATCGGAAGCACTCCGCCTCATTCTTCGGGAGAAGCAAGGGCAGGGGTTGAAAGAAGTGCTGAAAGAATTCAAAGGAGGAAGGAAGATCTTCTTCATCGTGGGTCCGGAAGGAGGGATGACCGATGAAGAAGTGGCGGAAGCCGGAGGGCTTGGATTTATTCCCATCACCTTGGGAAAGAGGATCTTGAGATCGGAAACAGCAGGCCTCTGCTTTCTCAGCGTATTGCAATATGAATGGGGAGATTTGGGGTAAAAAAGGGGGCCAGTTCCGCCTGGAAATGGCCCCGCACCTGCTCGTGGCAGGCAAGGTAAGAAAGGAGGGGTATGAAGAGAGGAGTCTAAGCAGCCTTTTTTTCTAAATTATTGACAAACTCCTTATAGGTTTTACATTCTTGAACTAATTTACATTTCCTTCGACAGACTTCGATGTGAATTTTTGGGCTTCCTT
>CAYMTD010000598.1:0-1821 GCA_964393245.1 uncultured Syntrophaceae bacterium | reverse complement strand
TGCCGGGCATCTTGAGGTGTGTCTCCATCATAGGTATAGGTCGTGATCGGCTTCTCAAGCCTCTCGATCAGGCTCTGGAGCTCGACCATCTGGTCCTGGGAAAGGGCTTTCGTGGGAAAGAGATAAAACGCCTTTGATGAAGGCACGGAGAGTTTAAGGTTCAACACCGGAAGGTTGTAGCAGAGGGTCTTTCCAGAGGCCGTTGGCGTCACCACCACCACGTCCCTCCCGTTTTGAATCGCATCGATCGCCTCGGCCTGATGGGAGTAGAGACGCTCGACCCCCTCCTTTTCCAGAGCTTCTCTCAGGAGGGGTTGGAGGGAATCTGGGAAAGGACGGTATTGCCCTTCCCTCTTCTCGAAAATCCGCACATCCGTGATGCAGGGTGAGATATTACGCGACTGTCTCCAGGATTGGATTATCTCGTCAATTGACATTATTCATCCTAAAAAAGTTCGGAGTTATGAGTTTGTCTGCCTGCGGGCAGACAGGTAAACTCTGCAATCCGCATCTGTAGTTCATATTTCCCCCAACTCATATGCTCTCACAAAAGCCTCCACGACTTGCCCATCAAGTTGGGCTCCCGCACATCTTCTCAGTTCCTCCATCGCTGCTTCCTTCAAAAGAGACTTTCGATAGGGCCGGTCTGTCGTCATGGCATCATAGGTATCGGCCACCGCAACAATCTTCGCAATCATGGGCATCTCTTCTCCCTTCAGCCCATCCGGATAACCCCTTCCATTCATCTGTTCATGATGATATTTCACCCCCGGAATGATATCCTTGAGTTGCCGGATGTGCTCGAGAATTTCGGCCCCCATGTTCGTATGCCGTTTGATGCTATCATACTCTTCGGGGCTTAGGGGTTCTGGCTTTCTTAGAATCTGATCTTCGATCCCGATCTTTCCGACATCATGCAGAATAGCCGCAATCTTCAGGTACCTTCGCTCCGACGGTTTCAACTGGAGGTGACGGGCAATCGCCAGGCTATAGGAGGTGACCCTCTGGGTGTGCCCCCCCGTGTAAGGATCTCGTTTCTCAATGGCATCGGCCAGTGACTCTGCCGTCTGAAAAAACATCTCCTCTAATTCCTCGTAAAGCCTCGCATTGTCCAGTGCAATGGCGACCTGATCGGCCAAAGAGACGAAGAGAGAAAGATCTTCCCGGCCGAACTTCCCGCCATGCTTCTTATTAATCGCCTCCAAAACTCCGATCACCCTGTCCTTCACCTTCACAGGAACACAAATAATGTTTTTCGTTTTAAACGCTGTCTTCTCATCCACTCCCTTGAAAAAGCGAGGATCCTTTTCAGCAGCGTTCACAATCAATGGTTTCCCATTCTTGGCCACCCATCCCGCGACCCCCTCTCCCATGCCCAGGGTCATCTTCTTGACCGTCTCCTCTTTATCGCCCAGCGCCACCTCGAAATAGAGTTGCTGCTTCTCCTCATCAATTAGGAGGAGGGAACCCACTTCCGACCTCATCAACTGTGTGGCTGCTTCCATCGCCCTTCTCCGAACCTCTTGGGGATCGAGCGTGGAGTTGAGGATGCGACCCAGTTTGGAGAGAAGAACCAATCGCTTCGCTTTGCCCTCGATTTCCGCGGACCTCGACCCTCTTCGCTTCCGACCCGAGCTTTTCATCATCCTTTCTCCTCTTGGGAGAGGTTAACCAATTTCAATTTCTTTGTCATCAGAAATCTTACTGCTCTCTTGATTACACAGATTTCAAAGGGGTGATTACACAGATTTTTCTTATGTTCAATGTCACTCTTGTCCAAATTAGTTTTGGAATTTACCCTGTTCTGTCACCCTGAACCAT
>CAYMTD010000597.1:0-1827 GCA_964393245.1 uncultured Syntrophaceae bacterium | reverse complement strand
CTCTGTCAAGGGGAATGGATCCTCGAGGACCAGCTCGTTTTCGAAAAGGGTTGGGAGAAGCGGGAAGCTCCGGAGGAACTCGGGAAGAAGCCGATGGAAGATCTGTTGGATATCCTGTTTGAAGAACTCTCCAAGGCCTCTGGATCCTTATCCCATTTGGACATGATCTCGACGATCGAAAGAGGTATGATTCTCCGTGCCCTACAGAAAACGAATGGAAATCAGGTCCAGGCCGCCCAACTTCTCGGAATGAATCGGAGCACCCTGCGGGGGAAAATGGAGAGGTACAATATTAGGAAGGAAGTGCTTGTGTCGGAAGAAGAAAATTGATAGTAGTGAGTTCGCCTGCCTGCCGGTAGGCGGGGAGTTCAGGGTTCGGAGTAAAAACATAAAATCTACAGTTTTGGTCCTTGCTTTTGTCTTGCCTTTTGTCTCCGAACTCCGAACTCATTACTCCGAACTTCTTTTTTGGGGGAATCATGCGGATACTCAGAATTGGTCTCTGCCAGATTAATACCACAGTGGGTGACATCGAAGGGAATACGAAAAAGATTTTGGATTACATCGAAAAAGGAAAGAAGATGGGGGCCGACCTCTTAGCCTTTCCGGAGATGGCTGTTACCGGCTACCCCCCTGAAGACCTCCTCCTCATGCCGAAGTTCATTGAGGCCAATTTGAAGGCAGTGAGAAGGATTGCAAAAGCCACGTCCTCCATCACTGTCCTCCTCGGCTTTGTTGACAAGAAAGAGGACATCTTCAATGCCGCTGCCCTGCTTCAAAACGGGAAGGTCATCGCTTCCTATTGTAAGACGTTTCTTCCGAATTACGGGGTCTTTGACGAAGACCGGTATTTCAAGGCAGGGACAGAGAATCTCATCTTCGTCCTCCATTCAGTTCCCATTGGGCCAAGTATCTGCGAAGACCTCTGGTACCCAGGGGACCCGATCCGAACCCAGGCCCTCTATGGAGGAGCCGAGTTGATCGTCAACATCTCCTCCTCTCCCTATCACGCAGGAAAGACCTCATTTCGTGAGAAGATGATTTCGACGAGGGCGACAGACAACGTGGCCATCGTTGCCTATTGCAACCTGGTAGGAGGCCAGGATGAGTTGGTCTTCGATGGAGGAAGCCTCATCTTCGACCAGAAAGGAGAGTTGATCGCCAGGGGAAAACAATTTCAAGAGGATCTGGTCCTCGCCGACCTCGACATGGAGGCTGTCTTTCGAATGCGCCTTCACGATCCTCGCATCCGGAGAGAAAGGCTCTCCGAAGAAGAAAAAAGTTTGAGGAAGATTGAACTCCCGGATCAAAGTCATTCCATGAAAAGAAAGCCACCCATTCCGAAAAGGGACAACGACCCCCTGGATCGCCTGGCTGAAATCTATGGGGCTCTCGTTCTCGGGACAGGAGATTATATCCGGAAAAATGGTTTCCAAAAAGTTCTGATTGGTCTGAGCGGAGGCATCGATTCTGCCCTCACGGCAGCGATTGCTGTGGATGCACTGGGGAAAAAAGCGGTGATGGGCGTAGCCATGCCTTCTCAATACTCATCTAAGGAATCCTTGGAGGATGCTAAAATTCTGGCGAAAAACCTCGGCATCCGATTCCTCACCATTCCGATCACAGGGGTATTCGAAGCCTATCTGAAGGCCCTCGCTCCCTCTTTCAAGGGGCTCAAGCCCGATGTGGCGGAGGAAAATATACAGGCTCGTATCCGTGGGAACATCCTCATGGCCCTCTCTAATAAATTTGGATGGCTCGTTCTGACGACAGGAAACAAGAGTGAAATGAGCGTGGGGTACTGCACGCTTTATGGGGACATGGCCG
>CAYMTD010000596.1:0-1829 GCA_964393245.1 uncultured Syntrophaceae bacterium | reverse complement strand
GTCCTCTCTAAACTGATCGCATACCTTCCTCGCTGGATCTGGTCCTTTTCCATGACTGACCTCCAAACCTATCTCGTCCAAGGCCGATCGAACTCCAACTGGCTATGGACTTAGAGCAAGCTATCCTTTTCAGGAGAGCGGAGTCGCTGGCGAATCGGCTCATCCGCAGGCGGCATGGCCAACCCCTCCAGCTCCTTCAGAGAAACCCACCGGAGATCTGCACACCCGAGTGGCTTGATCAGGCCTTTCAACCTCTGGCACCGAAACGCTAACAAGAGCATCGGATCCTCCGCAGCCGGTTCGAAGATGGCGTCAAAGATCCTCCCCACCTCCACCTCAATACCGAGCTCCTCTCTCAACTCTCTCCTGAGGGCCTCCCTCGGTTCTTCTCCCTCGCTCACTTTCCCTCCTGGAAATTCCCAGAGGCCTCCGTGAGGGGAACCTTCCCTCCGCCTGCCGACCAAGACCTTCCCGTCTTCAATCATCACTCCTGCTACGACGATGAGAACCTTCAACTCAAGCCTCGACCTTATTCCTTCCTTTTTTCTTGGCCCGGTAGAGGGCGTTATCTGCTTCGCGTATCAAATCGGTCACCGTAGAAATCCTGGGGGAGAAACTGGCCACACCGATGCTCACGGTGAGATCACCATTGGGCTGGACCTTTTCATTAGGGAAATTGGTTTCAGCCACATTGCTTCTCACCCGCTCCGCTATGAAAAGAGCGCCTTCTTTATCCGTATTAATCAGGATGGCCCCAAACTCTTCTCCCCCGTATCGGGCGACGATATCGGTCTGCCGGACGGCATGCTGGATGATGAGGGAAATGGCTTTCAGCACCTGGTCTCCTGCGAGATGCCCATTAGTGTCGTTGTAGTTCTTGAAATAATCTATGTCGATCATGAGCAGGGACAGGGGAGAGGGATACCTTTTTTGACGATCTACCTCCATGGTCAATTGGTGGATGAAAAAACGGTGATTATACATGCCGGTCAGATCATCCGTATAGGAGAGGATAAGGGCTTCCTCCTTCATCCTGTCGATCTCTTTCAATTTCTCCTTATAGAGATCCTTCATGGCCTGAAGTTCCCGGGCATAGTCGTCCCTTTCACGGATCTTTTCCATAAGTTCTTTTTTCGATTTCGCCCAGGCCTCCTCGTTTTTCAGCTGTTCTCTTAAGTCCTTCAGAGTAATAAAAAACATCTCTTCCCGGTGGATTCCAATCAATTCCACAGGGATCCGCTCCCCCTGTTGACTGTGAATCGAGGTCCGCAGGTGAATCTCTCCTTCCTGCCCCATCTCCTCATATCCATGAAGGATGTTATCATGGTCCTCCTGCACCACCACATCGGTGAGTGTCATTTTTTGAAGCTCCTCCCTGGAATACCCCAAGACTTCCAGACCTTTGGGGTTGGCGTTGATAAATTCCCCTTTTAGGCCGAGGATGATGAAGGGGTCTTGAATCGCCTCCAGGATGGAGACATGAAGCAGGACTTTTTTCTCCAAGCCCCTCACTTTCATTCGAATTTCTTTGGGGGAAGGAAAAGATTTCATAGCCTCTCTGCGGGCCATCCTACCATTCCTTGAACTTCTCTTTCAATGCCCTTCAATGCCTTCGGGTCAAAAGGAGATATATTTCGCAGGGAAGGATCTAGGGGGTCCTCGGGATTGAAGTTCTGAAGAATAAACCGACGGCCGGCCCGCAGCTCCTCACCCAACCTCTTGATATCCTCTTCTCTATGGAACCCGGGAACGACGGTCATCCGGAATTCATATTCCACCTCTTCCCGCCTCAACAGCTCGATCGACCTCAGAATGGGATCGAGCTCAAT
>CAYMTD010000595.1:0-1833 GCA_964393245.1 uncultured Syntrophaceae bacterium | reverse complement strand
TACCGATACCGGTCCCTGAAGTCCTCCATCCTTTGGGTATTCAATTCCATCATCGCCTACCTCCGTCCCCTCAGACCCATCTCCTTCCTCTGAAAAAAAACCAGGGAGAATCTCTGAAGTAAGAAGAAGAGGACCGGAGTGACTATACCCGTAAGAAGGGACTGGGGGAGGAAAGAGGTGAAGAAAAGAGGATAAAGGTTTCCGAGGGGCGCAGGATTGAGAGCGGATAATAAGGCGAAGATGAGAAGGCCTTCAAACAGAGCAAAGACAAAGACGAACAAAGACTGAGATAGGAAACTCTCAAGGTAGAACCGGCCTCTAAAGAGTTGAGCCAGATAGAAGAGAAGGGGGCGGGTGAAGGTGAAGAGGCCAAACGAATTTCCAGAGAAGAGATCCATGAGATATCCTAGGATGAGCGCGTGGATTCCCCCTGAGACCGATGGTAAGGTGAATCCCCAATGAAGGACGAGGATCAGAATGATGTCAGGACGGATTCTTCGAATGGGAAGATAGGAGAACAGGCTCGCCTGGACTGTCAAGAAAACGATTCCCGATAAGAGGATCAGCCCATGTCGTTTCATTTCTTCTTCTGACCCGGTCGTGGAGGGATTTTCTTAACCTTCTTCCCCTTCTCTTCGAGAGGGGGTGGAGGTGCTTCCGGAATGACCAGGACCTCTTCCAATTTCGTCAAATCAACACTGGGGATTAATTCCGCATATTGAAAGATACCATGTTCCTTCTTCTCGACCTTTCGTATCTCTCCCACTGTCAACCCTTTGGGGAAACTTCCACCCAGGCCGGAGGTGACTGCCACATCCCCAACGACCACATCCTCCGATCGCAGGAGATATTTAAGCTGGCACCGGTTTTCCCCCCTTCCCTCGACGATCGCCTTGGCCCTTGTCCTCTGGACAATGGCATCCACCGCACTATTATAGTCGGTAATAAGCAGAACCGTGGAGTGATAGGGCGCCGTCTTCAGGATCTGGCCGACCACTCCTTCCGGTGCAATCACAGCCATTCCCTTTCGTATCCCATCCCTCTCCCCCTTATTTAGGGTGATGCTTTTGAACCAAGAAGAGGGGTCTCCTCCAATGACCTCCGCCGCAATCACAGGGGGAGGAATCTTCTCCCGAAACTGGAGAAGCTTCTGGAGACGCTCATGAGCAGAGGCGATTTCCTTCATCTGATGGCTTTCTCTTTGAAGTTCCGCAATCTTCTGTTTGAGCATGAGATTGTCTCTCTGCAGGTGGATCAGAACCACATAATTCTGAAAGAGACCATGAACCTGCTTGATCAGGAAAGTCGAGGCTCTCTGAAAAGGGGAAACAATCTCCGTCACAAGGCCGTCCACAAAAGCCACTCCCTGCCTCTGTTTCACCCTTAAGGACATCAAGATGAGTGCCGATAAGAGGAGGATGAAGACGAAAGTTGCAAGCGTATATCTTCTGAAGAGAAAAAAGCCACGTATCCTCATCAATCTTTAGATCGTCAATATTGTGTCGTCACGGTATGGAGCAGTTGCTCGTTGTCCAACACCATCCCCGCCCCCAGGACAATGGCTGAAAGAGGGTCATCCACAATCGTGATGGGGAGATTGGTCACCTCCCGGAGGAGAACATCCAGGTTTCTCAAAAGCGCACCCCCACCTACCAGTACGATCCCCTTATCCACGATATCTGCGGCCAGCTCCGGAGGCGTCCCTTCGAGCGTGATCCGGACGGTATCGATAATCATGTTGATCGATTCGGCCAGGGCCTCCCGGACCTCCTCGCTGGTGATCTCAAGGGTCTTGGGGATGCCCGTGACCAGATCCCTTCCCTTGACTTCAAT
>CAYMTD010000594.1:0-1835 GCA_964393245.1 uncultured Syntrophaceae bacterium | reverse complement strand
ATCACGCAACCTAAAGGTTGCGGCTACATTTAGGATAATAAATCGCTCAATTTAGTTTCTATTTAATTCAGAAAGGAGAACCTATGTATCTATTCAATTTAGGAGAAAGGCCATGGGAGGAGTCCATGCTCATCTTCCATGCACTGGCGAGGATGGGAGTAGAGGCTCTTGATATTGTTTCCCCTGTTACCCCATTCGTAAGTATCGGTTATTTTCAGGATGCAGAGCAGGAGGTAGATCTCGAGTATTGTAAGAAGGAGGGGCTTCCCATTATCCGGCGAGAGGTCGGGGGTGGGACGGTTTACCTTGACCGTAACCAGATTTTCTATCATCTGGTTTGGGAGGAAAAGAATCCTAAATTTCCAAGAAAGATCAGCGAAATCTATCGACACCTTTCTGTTCCGCCCATTGAAACTTATCGCGAGTTTGGTATCAAGGCTGAGTTTCGGGACGTGAATGATATTATCACTGCTGAGGGCCGAAAGATTGCAGGTCTTGGTGGTGCAAATATCGCCAACTCTATGGTCTTTGTGGGATCGGTGATCCTTGACTTCGATTACGACAGGATGGTTCGTGCCATCAAGGCCCCTGACGAGAAGTTCCGTGATAAGGTCTTTAAGACGATGAAGGAGAATGTGACGACCATGAATCGGGAGTTGGGAAGAATCCCTCCCCGGGATGAGATTACCCGAGTCCTGGTAGAAAAGTTTGAGAAGGTTCTTGGAAAGCTTGAACCCGTGGAGGTGAATGAGGAGATCATCCGGAAGATGAAGGAACTTGCTTTGTGGTTCAATTCATCGGAGTTTCTTTTCAAAAAGGCTCCTCAGATTCCGAAGGGCGTGAAGATAAAGGAAGGGATTGAGATCCTATATGGGATGTACAAAGCGAAGGGAGGGCTCATCCGAACCGTGCAGGAAGTGGAGAAGAGAACGTTAAAGGAAATAGATATCTCCGGTGACTTCACCATGTTGCCCAAGGAAGAACTCTCAGATCTTGAACAGACTTTGAAGGAAACCGAGAGGGAGGAGAAGAAGCTCGAATCGAAAATCGAAGAATTCTACGAAAAGTCAGGCGTTCAGACGCCCGGCGTCGAACCCAAGGACATCACCAAAGCCATCCAGGCAGGACAATAGAAAGTAGGGGATGCCCCCGAAATTTATTAAGATATCGGAGAAGTACCCTATTTCTCTCTGTTTCTTTGGTAATTCAAAGGTTTCCGTGGATCTTGAAAAGGCTGCGGCGGCATCCCGGGGTATACTGCCATAGACAATACGACGCTCACTTTTGGCACGCCCTTTGATCCCTTTCCACTGAGGCTGCAGGAACGCGCTTATGACCAAGAGCAATGAAAGAATAGGCTTTGTAATTAATAAATGTATTCTGTCTTTCTTGTTCTCGTAATAAAGTACCCCAGCCAGTAAAATGATACCCAGAATGATAATAGAGACATTACCTACGCTCGCTCCCTGGCACCTGCTCTAACCTAACTTTTCAGGCCTCTGACTGAATTTTTCAGTCAGAGGCTTCAGTCTATTTTCTTTGAAGAAGATTTTGATAATACATCGGGTGTCGAAGAAAAAATATCCTGAATGCTCAGTCTCTTCCGCCTAACTCACAGATCGCTTTCAATGGTCTGAACCATGGCGAGGTCACATCGATCTGGTAATAGACTCTCGCCTTGGTCCCCCATTTCTTCAGGATCCCCAAACGAATGAGGTTCTCCAGTTCTCTCTGGACTGCCTGAAGAGACAGTCCGGTTTCGTACATGATTTCTCGCTGATAGAATGTCTGCTCAGGATCACTTAATAGGAGGTTCAAGATTCTTGGCCTTGCTG
>CAYMTD010000593.1:0-1845 GCA_964393245.1 uncultured Syntrophaceae bacterium | reverse complement strand
TAAAGGCAACATCGATTCCCTCCGTGAGGACATACCGAATGACCCCAGGCGTCAGAAAGATATTCCCAAACAGAACAATCTGATCGAGTTTGAAAAGGTGAACCGTGTGAGAGACTACTCCTTCCTTTTTTATAAGGAGGCGCCCACCTTCTTTGGAAACCGTCGTATTCTGTTCCGTCAGATAGAGAATACTCATCTTAAAACCACGCACAATGACCCATAAACGATGAACTGTGGAACACCCATCGAAGTTTCCTTCGTTTATGATTCACTCTTTTTTAAGAACCCTCTCCAACTCCTCCTTCTGTCTTGTCAGTTGTTCAATTCTGTTACAAAGAGAAAGATAGCGGGCCTCGATCTCTTTCAGTGTCCGTTGTTCTTCTTCCCTTGTGTCTCGTTCATTGTCGATTATCCTTCGTTCATCGTGCACATGCATCTTTGTTGGAATTAAAGCTGGGTCAATATGAAGAACCGGGCTCGGATAGCCTCCTTCTGGAATCTCGAATGAACAGTTGCACGGGAGATAGGCAGTTGTTTCCGGCATCAACTGCCTGATCTTAGGGCAACTGATTGGATTGCTTCCGAGGCGCGAAATCATCTTGTTGATTTTGTTCGGCCTGTACTCGGGACATGGTTCGAGAATATCGTGAAGGATCTGGGTCGCCTCTGGCAGAAATCCCACCGTAAAATAGAGGATCATCTTTTCCTCAATTCGAAGGTTTCTTCCCGATTTAGCCTTAAGCACAATCGTCTCCAAGATAGGGCAGCGCCGCTGCATTTTCAAAAGAAGACCGAAGGACGTTGCGCGGATCTTCCGACCTTCTTTTTCGGGCCTCTTGAAAAGGCTCTGAATTTCATCGTTGGAGATTCGGCGAACTTTTTTCAGGAAGAGCAACTGGTCTTTGTAAGGAGTCCCTTCGTCGTCCACGAAGAAGCAACGCTTTCCAGTTTTCCGATTCACCCCGAGGGGAAGCATCACTGGATGGTCCGTTTTTCCGATCCCCGATGCCTTATAACCGAGCAAGAGTTCTACAGCGAGGTCTACCCCGGGAGGGAATACCTTATCCAGGATCCCGTTGAGAAAACGTTCTGCCATCTCATAGGGGATGAAATCCTGAAAGAAGAACCAGACCCTGCGGCCTCGGTCTCCAGTATCTTCGACATAACCAGGGACTGAGAGCTCCTTAGCTTTTGACTTGATCTCCTGAGCATAGTGGTGAATCTTGTCTTCGAGAATGGAGAGGAAACCCTCGTTTTTTATATTTGCCAGCAGTCTCTTCCTCGGAACAAAGATTTCGATTCCAGAACATCTAACCGTCCTATCCCCTCTAAGCAGGTACACTCCGATTGTCTTATCCCCTCTTATATGCTCAGAAATCTCGTTGAATCCAAGGATGCCCTTATGGTACACGTACCCCTCACTTCCCGTTTTCAAGATATCGTACTCGGCGTAGCCGGTCTCCCTCCCTTTGAAGAGGTCTAATAAAAGGTCTGCTTCCTCCTCCCTCAACTGAAAAGGGATTGTTTGTGGGTAGGAGTCAACCCTTTTTCCCTTTCTCTCGACAGCCTCGGCAGAGCCGCGAAGACCCATCTCCTTATAAAGAGAAGCAAGCATTCTTCTTGCCTCATCGTGTTGGGGCAAGAGGGCCACTGTTTTCTGAAGATGCTTGAGCGCCCGTTCCCAGGCGCCGCTCTCATGGCAGAGAAGGGCGATCCGAAAATGATATTCCGGATCTTGTGGCCTCAGTGATACCGCCTGTTCGTAGGATTCTCTGGCCTGCCGGGCCATTCCGAGCTCCTCGCAGAGCTTTCCCCATTCGTAGTGGATGCTTGGATCCTGTGAGG
>CAYMTD010000592.1:0-1846 GCA_964393245.1 uncultured Syntrophaceae bacterium | reverse complement strand
ATATCAATAAAGCCTACGGAACGAAGTATCACCTTCCCACCCTCTATCTCAGCCAGTTGATCGGCCTGGCCCAGAAACTCAGCTATTCTCAACTGGGACTGGATCGACTGGTGATCAGCCCGAAAAACCTCTTCTTAGAAAAAGGAATCACTGAGAAATGAATCCGAATTCAAGGTTTTTGCATGAAAATGTTATTTATTTCACTAATCCGTTTCCTATTTTTGGCTCCGTCTGCATTTAAGATAAAATTTCTAACAAAAACAATAAATTATGAAGGAATAAAAGGACTGATCCATCATTGATCCCTTCTAAGATTTTTCTTGACAAAAGATATGCAATTTTATAGTTTGATGCCGAAACAAGAAATTTTTCACAAATTGAGCTCCACTGGAAATTAACCAATTTTCTATTCAGTGCCTACGTGGAGCGAAATCCCGACCAAGGGAAAATTACCATCTATTACTCCGGATTAAGGGGAAAGTTATGTTTATTGACTATCTTGCAATTCTCATCTACTTTACCATTGCTGTATTCTTTGCAATCTTCGCCATTGTCGCTTCCTCTCTCTTAGGCCAGAGGAAGCCTACTGCCATAAAGCAGGCACCTTATGAATGTGGGATGACGACCGTGGGATCGAGTTTTCGTAGGATCCCGATCAAATATTACATTATCGCCATGCTCTTTCTCCTCTTCGACATTGAGGTCGTTTTCCTCTATCCCTGGGCAGTGGTCTTCAAACAATTTAAAATTTTCGCCTTTGTTTCAATGGCCGTCTTCATTGGAATCTTGCTCATCGCTTACATTTACATCTGGAAAAAAGGAGCATTGGAATGGGAATAGAAACGTATATTGAGAAGACTCCCTTTCTACCCTACTTGGATAAGGTGGTCAACTGGGGACGAAAATATTCGATCTGGCCGGTCACCTTTGGCCTGGCCTGCTGTGCGCTCGAGATGATGGTGGCTGCGGCCTCCTCCTGGGATATTTCCCGTTTTGGCTCGGAGGTTTTCAGGCCCTCACCCAGGCAGGCAGATTTGATGATTGTAGCAGGGACGTTAACAAAGAAGATGGCTCCGATGGTTAAGCGCATCTACGAACAGATGCCGGAGCCGAAATGGGTCATTGCCTATGGAGCCTGTGCCTGTTCGGGAGGGATTTTTAAGACCTACAGTGTGGTTCAGGGAGTTGATCAGATCCTCCCTGTCGACTTCTATGTACCGGGCTGTCCTCCAAAACCCGAAGCTCTCCTGGCAGCCCTTGTTAAACTCCAAAAGAAGATCGAAAAGGAAAGCCTTGCGAACCGAAAAGATGTTCGCAGCAGCCTGGAGTAAAATAGGCCGATTGATACCCGAGCACGGGAGGAAGGGTATGACGGAAACGAACCTTACCTTGAAGAAATTGCAGGAAAGATTTCCTCACGCCATCTTAGAGGTGAAGGCTTTTCGGAATGAAATCACGGTTTCAATTCCAAGGAAAGAGGTCGTAGAGATCTGTCGGTTTCTACATTCGGATCCTGATCTTCAATTCCATCTGCTTACGGACCTCTGCGGTTTAGACCATTTTCCACAGGCCCCCCGCTTTGAAGTAGTTTATCACCTTTGCTCTGTAAAGACGAATCAAAGATTGAGACTGAAAACAAGAGTCGGGGAGAAGGAATCGATTTCGAGTGTCGAATCAATCTGGAAGGTGGCCAACTGGTATGAGAGGGAGGCTTACGATCTCTTGGGAATCGCCTTTGAAAAGCATTCCGACTTGCGAAGAATTATGCTGTGGGATGGATTCGAAGGCCATCCGTTGAGAAAGGATTTTCCTGTTGAAGGACCGGATTTCGATAAACCCTTTGTCC
>CAYMTD010000591.1:0-1851 GCA_964393245.1 uncultured Syntrophaceae bacterium | reverse complement strand
CTTCGGCATAAATTTCAACTTGAGTGTGTCGCAGTAAGGGAATCTCAGCCAGGAAGAAAGCGGCACCTGGAACCCCGTAAATAATCTCCCCTCTCCGCCGGGGCAGAACCATGATCCGGTCCGTATCACCCGTCCCTCCCTCCTGTTTGCCTTGCGCAAGGATTTCTCCGGTTTCGAGGTTCATGATTCGGACAAAGGCGCCTCCCACACCGGAACCAATTATTTTGGAATCCTTTGCCACCACACGGACGATGATTTTTGTACCAACTCTTTCTCCAGAAAAGGAAGAAGAAGTCAGCAAAAAGATCAAATGAGCCGATATTAGCAACAGCGCCGCAATTCTTAAAACTGTCATTGTTGACCTACTCACCCTTACCTTACTCTCGATGTTTATGCAATCGTTCTGCTTCTTGGCTATGTCCCTCTCCTTTAAGATAAGCGGGATTGAGCATCTTATCCCATTTTATGGTGTATGAGTGTCGGAAGTGAATGGGGTAACCCTTGTATTTTTGGACGGAAAAGACAGTATTTCCAGCAGACTGTATCCGTTGTGGTATCAGGAAACTGGGCGTCGAGGCGCTGCTGCGTAGGTCAATCCTGGCGATTCGTTGTATTTTTGCGCGGCTGGGGTCACCCATTTAATGCTACCTCTTCTTTAACAGGGAAGATGCCACTCCAGTGTCCCTGCAGTCTAACTTCTTATCCATTTTTATTGTAAAATGGCAGAGGCTTGTTATGCTTCCCCGAATCTTTTTCGATTTCGTTCTCTTCCGGGGGGAGATTTCGTTGGAGCGACGGGGTCTCTCAAATTCTACGAGGTAAGAAGAAGAGAATCAGATGAGGGTATGAAGAATCCTTGCGACATTATAGGCATCATCGACCCCGCGGTGGTGGATTCCGATCAGCTCTAAGCCAAGAAAGGCGAGGGCCTTGTCCATCTCAATCTCCTCGGCCAGACGATGTTTGATCGCGAACAGGGTCTTTACGTTGATATGTCTTGAGCCGAAGGGATAAGGAACGTTCTTCAAGCGGCATTCCCTCTCGAACTGGCGTCTGTCGAAATCTCCGTAACTTGCCCACACTCTCATCTTCGACTGATATTCTTCCTCCAGTTTCAGGCAGGCTTCTCTTAATCTGATCCCAGTCTCGACCAATTCCGGTGTCAACGTCGTGAGTTTCGTGCAGAACTCACTCACTACGGAATAGACGGGCTTGAGGAGGATACTCTGCCTGTCAGTGATTTCACCCGATCCGATATCGAGCAAGCAGACGCCAACCTCGATCACTTCCATGATCTGATCTCTTTCTCGTTTTTCCCAGCAGGTTGTCTCGAGATCCACGACCACGATCTTATCAAGTCCGGCCTTCCCCATAGTTCCCACACCTTTAAAATGCCCTTATTTTTAAATTTTGTCCCCCAATTGATCAGAAGTCAAAGGAAGCACGTCCGTTCAGCTGGGTTATAATAAAAGAGACAGAATAATTTTCCTCCATGAGATTTCAAAGAGGATAGTGATGAGAGAATGGAATATTCTTGTCACAGCCCATTGGGGACTGGAGAGGAAGGCGCTCCGGTTTCTAGCCCAGTACGGCGAGTTCAAGAGTTCAGGGTTTAAGGATGTGCTCCGGGGACATGTGGAAGAGGTTGGCCTTTTTCTTGGCAAGCTTGAGCTGGTGCGGCAGGAGGGTTCTCGTGGAATCGATTCTCTGAGCCAAGTTGTTCCCTTGGAGCAAACGTTTCATTTTGAGCTTCTTGACTTCATCGAGAAACTTAAGGAGGCCGTCTTACCCTATGCGGAAAAGATCGAAGACAAGAAATTCTATGTGAGGGTCAAAAGAAGGGGACACAAG
>CAYMTD010000590.1:0-1854 GCA_964393245.1 uncultured Syntrophaceae bacterium | reverse complement strand
AAAGACCGGATTGCAGACGCCATGTTTCAGCAAATCCTCTTAAGACCTGAGGAGTATGATGTTCTGGCCATGCCCAATCTGAACGGAGACTATATGTCCGATGCGCTGGCCGCTCAAGTAGGGGGCCTGGGCATGGCACCCGGAGCAAACATTGGAGATCAAGAAGCGGTTTTCGAGGCGACTCATGGGACTGCACCCAAATATGCCAATCAGGATGTAATCAATCCCGGATCGCTCATCCTCTCAGGGGTCATGATGTTTGATCATCTGGGCTGGAGTGAAGTCGCCAAAAGCATTACCAAAGCCATTGAAAAAACGATCTCAGAGAAGACCGTCACCTATGATCTTGCCCGCCAGATGAGAGGAGCCCGAAGTGTCAAGTGCTCTGAATTCGCCTCTGCCGTCATCGAAAGCCTTTGACATGACTTGGATTTTTAATTTATAGTTAAGTGTAACAATTATTAAAATTGGAAAACTCCGTGAGGTTTGATGAGCTTGGCCGTGGAAGAAACGAAAAAGAAAGAGAAACCGAAGATTGACATTTACAAGGCGTGGTGCAAGGCTTGTGGAATCTGTGTCGCGTTCTGTCCCACGGGTGTTTTGGCAAAGGATGAAGCAGGGTACCCCTACGTAAAGGACATTGATAAGTGTATCAATTGTGGATGGTGTGAGATCCGATGCCCCGATTTTGCCATCACCGTTGAAAGCAAAGCCAAGGATAAGAAGAAAGGTGAGGAAAGAGTTGGAGAGAAAGAGCCAAAGGGAGAAGAGGAAGTCTCACCCGAAAGAATTGTTGCTCCAGGGAAATGAAGCTGTTGTGGAGGGCGCGCTGCGGGCGGGCTGTCGTTTTTTTGCAGGCTACCCTATTACACCTGCCACAGAGATCTCCGAAATCTTCTCGGTGAAACTTCCCCAGGTCGACGGAACCTTCATCCAGATGGAAGATGAGATCGCAAGCCTGGGAGCGGTGATCGGTGCTTCTCTGGCAGGGGTGAAGGCGATGACGGCGACCAGCGGGCCGGGATTTTCCCTCATGCAGGAGAATTTGGGATTTGCCATCATCGCGGAGATCCCCTGTGTCATCGTGGACGTCATGAGGGGAGGACCGAGCACGGGCCTTCCGACCATGCCTTCTCAGGGGGATGTCATGCAGGCACGATGGGGAACCCACGGGGACCATCCCATCATCGTCCTCTCTGCCTCAACCGTTCGCGAATGTTTTGATATGACCGTCAAGGCGTTTAACCTCTCTGAAAAATTCCGGACGCCTGTGATCCTTCTGATTGACGAAGTCGTCGGTCATATGCGGGAGAAAATGCTCGTTCCCGATGGTGGAACGATTCAGATTTTCAACCGAGTGAAACCGACCATGCCCCCTGAATGGTATATTCCTTTTGAAGACAATCCCAGCGGGGTTCCGCCCATGGCCAATTTTGGAGAGGGCTATCGGTACCATGTGACAGGCCTGACCCACGATGTCCGGGGATTCCCCACCTCTCGGCCGGATGAGATTGGCCCATTCATTTCCAGACTTCACCGCAAAATTAGCCAGCATTTTTCAGAAATTCAGATGGCGGAATTCTATGAAACCGAGGACGCGGAAATTACGATTGTGGCTTATGGTTCTGTGGCTCGTTCCGCGAAGAGGGCAGCGATCATGGCCAGAGAGAAGGGTTTGAAGGTGGGGCTTTTGAAACTGATGACGCTCTGGCCCTTTATGAGGTCTGCCGTTGAAAAGGTGCTTCAGACCTCTAAATTCCTGCTCGTCCCGGAGATGAATATGGGTCAGATTTCCCGAGAAGTGAAACGAGTGAACCGGGGCCTGGCCAAGGTCTTTACGCTTAACAAAGTGGA
>CAYMTD010000589.1:0-1856 GCA_964393245.1 uncultured Syntrophaceae bacterium | reverse complement strand
AAGCGAGCCTGGTCTCGACCACCGGGATCCCCATTTGTTTCAAAACTTTTTTTGACTCGAATTCAGTAAGGATGAATCTCTCTTCCTTCTTTCCTTGGTCGAAGATCGAATGCTTCCCCATCATGCTCCCCCCTTTCTTGCGGATCGCATATGAACCCTGCATTCAGCAGAGTCTTAATCACGACGTAGCCACCGAAATAGCCTTCTCTCAATGATCCGATGTCGGCAACGCCCTTAGGTTCAAAAAAGAGGGAAAGATCGCCTTTATTTGGCATTCAGAATCTCCGTCCTTTTTGCAGGCTAAAGCCTCCGGCTACCGTCTCGAATCAAAGCTTAAAGGGACGCTTAAAGTTAACAATTTTCATTCTCAGTTTCAACCCCTTTTATGACATTGATTTTTCGATTGACATATCCCTGTTAGTCAAATAACTTTGGTTCTAAGGGCATAGGATTCGTCTATGAAATATAGAAATCCATCCCAGTATGGCTGGATCATCGTTGGGATCAGCTTCATCACCCTCGCTCTCGTTTATGGCGTATGGTACTCCTTTTCCGTCTTTTTCGTTGCCCTTTTGAAGGAGTTTGGCTGGAGGCGTTCTGTCGGGGCTGGGGCCTTCTCCGTCTGCGTTGTGATCAGTAGCATCATCAGCCCATTGGTAGGTGGAATGGTTCATTCCATCGGCCCCAAGAGAGTGATCGTATTTGGGTCACTGATATTAGGGGTTGGGCTCGCCTTATGCAGTTTGATGCAAACCTGGTGGCAATTCTATCTCTTTTTCAGCTTTATAGCGGGAGCTGGAATAGGGGCAGCGGGATGGGTGCCAAATGTCATGATCATTCAGGATTGGTTCAAGGAAAAGAAGGGATTAGCGACTGGAATCATCTCTTCTGGCATAGGGGTCGGAATTTTGATATGTGTCCCTTCCGTCCAGTATCTCATTATTCAATTGGGATGGCGGATGGCTTATCAAGTCCTGGCCGTTTTTATTCCTTTCATCATCATCTCCTTGGTCATAGCATTTCTGAAGAAGCCTCCGCAGGCTCCAAAATCTTCCCCGATAGAAATCGGTATCTCTCCCACATTGAGTAGAGATCCTTTGGTTGTCAAAGAGGAATGGGTTTCACGGTCCTGGTCCGTCAGTGAGGCTATTCGTACAAGGCAATTCTGGCTGCTTGGGATCTCTTTCTTCTTGGGCAATCTGATTACGCAATCCGTCTTCGCCCATCAAGTTGCTTTCTTTGTCGATCAAGGGTTGGAGGCCCTTTTTGCTTCTTATATTGTTGGTTTCATAGGCATCATGAGTCTGGGAGGAAAGATACTCTGGGGTGGACTGTCGGACAGAATCGGGAGGGAGATTATCTACACCCTGGGCTTCTCGTGTTCAATCGTCAGCATGATCCTACTGATCTCGTTCAGTCTGTTTCCGATTCCTCCAACGACCTATTTTTTTGGTCTCTTCTTTGCCCTGGGCTATGCTGTGGCGGCAACTCATCCACCCCTCATCACAGCGGACATCTTTGGAGGAAAGGCTTTTGGAAGCATTTTTGGTTCCCTTATGATTTTTATCGGTGGCGGAGGGGCCTTTGGGGCCTGGTTCACTGGTTTCATTTTTGATCTGACCGGGAGTTATGTTCCTGTTTTTGTCTTCCTGATCCTGTGTGCTCTCGTTGCCTGTTTTAATATCTGGTATGCGGCCCCCAGAAAGATCAGGAGGGTGCCAGGGAAAAGATTCAATCTGTAATCTCAATCTCTAAAAAGAGATCTCCTCGGTTGCCTTCTGCGTCTTTACGACCTAAACCCTTCAGGCGCAGGCGCGTTCCTTCCTCCACCTCCGGTGGAATCGTAACGATGAGGG
>CAYMTD010000588.1:0-1857 GCA_964393245.1 uncultured Syntrophaceae bacterium | reverse complement strand
CTGGGAGGGATGAAACGATTTGTGAAGGAGGGGCAGCGGGTGGTCATCAAGGCCAATATTGCTTGGGCAAGGAAACCGGAGCAGGCCTGCACGAATAACCCAGACCTCCTTTCGGCATTGATCAAGATGTGTTATGACGCGGGAGCAAAGCGGGTTGCCGTCTGGGATCATACCTGCGATAATTATCAATTTACCTTTTCAAGGTCCGGGCTCAAAGAAGCAGCGCAAAAGGCTGGGGCGGATATCTTCTCGGGTCACGGCTACAATTCGTATAAGAAAGTGGACGTGCCTAAGGGGAGGAAACTCAAAACGGCGGAGGTACTGCGGGATGTGCTCGAAGGAGAGGTCTTTATTAATTTCCCGATTCCAAAGCATCATTTTGCGACGGAATTAACTCTTGGAATGAAGAATTTGATGGGCATCGTGTGGGACATGGAGCAATTGCACAAGATCGACCTTCATCAGTGCATCGCCGACATCAATACGGTCAGGAAGCCCGACTTGGTGGTGGTGGATGCGATACGAATTCTCACGACAAACGGTCCCAAGGGCCCTGGGAAAACGGAGGATATCGGCGAAGTGATTGCTTCCACTGACGTTGTAGCGGTTGATGCCTATTGTGCCGGTTTCTTCAAGCATCCCAGGACAGGAAAACCTTTCAAGCCCGAAGAGATCAGGTTTGTCAAAAACGCTTACGATTTAGGCTTGGGTCAGATCGATCTCTCAAAAGTTCGAGTTAAGAGGGTCAGTGCGACATGAAGAGGACGAACCTCCATCTAAACTCCTAACTCTGAACTCCCAACTCCCAACTGAGACTTTCCAGTTCCCCTCCTTTTATTGTAAAATTATGATCAATGAATCGATTTAAGCTTGTTTCCGATTTCCAGCCCAAAGGTGATCAGCCGCAGGCCATCGAATCGTTGAGGGAAGGTGTTCTGGAAGGGGCGAGGCACCAGGTACTTTTGGGGGTGACTGGTTCTGGAAAGACTTTCACGATGGCCAATGTGATTGAGAGGGTGCAGAAGCCTACCCTGGTCATTTCCCATAACAAGACCCTGGCAGCCCAGCTCTATGGAGAATTCAAAGAACTTTTTCCAGAGAATGCGGTCGAATTCTTTGTGAGCTATTACGATTACTACCAGCCAGAGGCCTATATCCCTTCCACCGATACCTATATCGAGAAGGACACGCTGATCAATGATGACATTGATAAGATGCGCCACTCCGCCACTCGCTCTCTCCTCGAACGGAACGATGTCATTATCGTTGCCAGCGTCTCGTGTATCTACGGCCTGGGATCCCCTGAAGCCTATCATGGAATGCTCCTCTTTCTGGAGAAAGGGATGACGATCTCCAGGGAGGAGATCCTCTCAAAGTTGGTGGAGATTCAATACGTGCGGGACGATCTCGATTTTCACCGAGGGACATTTCGAGTCCGGGGCGATGTGATTGAAGTCTTCCCGGCTCATGAGGAGAACAAGGCCATCCGGATCGAGCTTTTTGGAGACGAAGTCGATGCACTCTCCGAGATCGATCCTCTCAGAGGAAAGATCCTTGAGCCCTTGGACAAGGTCCCCATCTATCCTGGCAGCCACTATGTCACCTTTCCGGACCGAATGAAGATAGCCATTCGAAATATTCGGCAGGAATTAAAGGAAAGGGTGGAGTGGTTCACGTCTCAGAATCGTCTTCTGGAGGCTCAGAGGCTGGAGCAGAGAACAAATTTTGACCTGGAGATGCTTCAAGAGCTCGGTTACTGCCAGGGCATTGAAAACTATTCGCGACATCTCACCGGAAGAGAGCCGGGGGAACCGCCTCCCACGCTGCTCGATTACTATCCCCGGGATTACCTCCTCT
>CAYMTD010000587.1:0-1867 GCA_964393245.1 uncultured Syntrophaceae bacterium | reverse complement strand
AATTGAGTCAGCGATGATAAGAATCGGAAGGTTCTTGTAAAATTTGCATTCCATCCTGCGCTCTGTTTTTTTCCTCTCTGGCCCTCTACGCCCCTTAATTACTTTCTTTTCAGAACAAAGTCATGCATTCAATGACCTTACCTGGTCCGGCCTCAATCACGCCATTCAATGTAGTCCTGCTAACGAGGACTACTCGGTTCAGATTTTTAGAAAAATGGTATGCGTCCCTATTTTAAAAGCATGGGCTCCTTTCTATCCCGATTCTCGGGATAGGATTACGCTAACCTGAAAGGATGCCCCATGCTCTTTTGTTTTTGCAGGAATTTTATGACATCACCGAAGAAGAGTCATGTCTGACCCAACGCCTTTTTTTCAACTGGTGGAGCGGAGAGGAATCGAACCTCTACTCGCCGCCGAAGCAACCGTGCTCCCATTTACACCACAGCCCCGTATCTTTATAATAGTGAAAACAGCATACCTGGTATCGAAAATTGCTCATCCTGAGTTCTGAATTTTCGAAAAATGGTATGTGTCCCTATTTTAAAGCTGACCCTCCTTACTGAGAACGCCAGCATCACTCAAATCAACCTTATTCCTTCTTTCTTTATCAGTCGAACCAGCGCACCACCATCTTGATCAAATTCCTCTTCAACAAAACAGACAACTTCTAATAAAGAGTTATATTTTTGGGCAGCATGAAAGATCTCAAAGGCTTCATCGAAGGGTGACTCTTCTGGCACACCCAGAGTTCCCAAGACAATGGCAAGGTCTACATCACTATAATCTTTCGGCGTGCCCCTGGCGTAGGAACCAAAGAGGTAGGCTTGCCGCACATCATGCCTCGGTTGAATTATCTCAATAAATCCTTTCGCAATCCTTATTACTTCATCTTTTGGCAAAGCCATGTAATGAGCCCTTCTGAAAATTGGACAAAATCCCGCGTCACAGATTCAGTAATCCCCTTAGATAATTGTTGCAAGTCTTCCCTATAACGCGCGTTAATGTAGTAACTTGAAAGAAAGTCTAATTTCACCAGCGTCGGCTCATCCATTTCACTGATGACTTCAGTTAGTTCGGCCAAGCGACGTAGATTGTGTATAGGAACAACCTCTCTATCTTGATAAGCAAGGAGCGCCTTAAGGCATTTCTCCAAAGATTGCTGGCACATAAAGATGCTGTAAATCAAGCGACCTGTTTGTAGCATGGCCTTCGCCGTATCCAGATCATAGGCTACTCGGTCAAGCCACATTTTGGATCTTTCGCGCTGAGACATAAATTTAATTTATCATTGAGATGATGAAATTTCAAATAGAATATGGAACCTGACCAGGGTGCTAATGGAGATTTTTATTGACACGTGGGTTTCTCGCAGCCTATCCGAAATGGGTATATAATTCCACATCGCTTTTTCCGTAAAAGCACCTATTTTTTCTCTAAAGCATAGCTGGCCCTATTCTAGAATTCTGGCCTTGACGTAGAGCCAGAAAGCCTTGACAGAATTTCGTCAGAATCGGAAAGCATGGACATAGTAAATGGATTGACTTAAAAAGTAAGTCAGCGAATCGGAGGACCAGAAACGGTGATTCGCCTCTTAAATTCCACAACTCTGCAAACCCAAGTAACCCAACGGACTCAATAACTACAGCACCGCATTACGGCAGTACTCCAGCACTTCTTTACCTCGAACCTCAAACCTTGAACCTTCAGCCTTGTTCCTTTGTTTGGTGGATCTGAGAGGGATTGAACCATTACCTGCCGCCGAAGCGACCGTGCTCCCAAATAAACCATAGCCCCATACTTCTGCAGTGTAGAATGTAGGCCTGACACTTCAATCCAAACTCAATAAACCCAAGTAACTCAGTTACTC
>CAYMTD010000586.1:0-1872 GCA_964393245.1 uncultured Syntrophaceae bacterium | reverse complement strand
CCCATCGAAAAGGGGGAGGGTAATAGGTGGGGAAATTTCAAATATGTTTGGCTAGCCTTTTACTAGCTTTCCATAAAGTGCTTTCTGGCGCTCGATAGCCTCAAGATATCTTCCGTGGCGCTTGGAATCTGGATCAAAGACCGGCCCAATGAAGTCAGGAGCCTCACTGAGATTCTTAAGAAGACCGAGTGCCTCCAGAGCCAAGAGGGCAGCTCCTCTACTGGATGCTTCCTTGACCTCTGAAACAGCCACCTGTCGGCCGAGAGTATCTGCCATGATTTGAAGCCAGGAAGGGGAGTGAAGCAGAGCCCCGCCACTGGCAACAATCTGCGGCTCCGAGGGTAAGAGTTGGCGCAGGAGCTCGAAGACGATCGCAATCCGGTAGGCCACTGCCTCCAATCCTGCTCTGAGGATATCAAAAGGGGTTGTGGCCAAAGAAAGACCATGAATGGTCGCTCGTGCGTGGCCTGCCCAGCCGGGGGCTCTTTCTCCAGCCAGAAAGGGAAGGATGGTGAGACCATGAGCATCCGGTTCCATTTTGGCTAACGTCCGCTCGACTTCCGACAAGCTTGGGAAGTTCATCGTTTCCATTAACCACGAAAAGAGACTCCCCCCTTCACTCAGTGCTCCTCCTGGAAGGGATCGGCGACTATCCACTCGATAACACCAGAGACCTTTAGGGATATGAGAAATGGGGAAGTCGACAACCGCACGAAGGGCACTCGTTGTCCCAACGGTCAAAGCGACACGTTTGGAAGACACGCATCCGCTTCCGATATTTGCGGTTGCGCCATCCCCTAATGCAGGGAACCAGGGGATGTCTTGGAGGGCAGGCCAGCGGTTAGCAAACTCAGGACGCAGTCCCGTTCGGAGAGCGCTGGAATCGACAAGGGGCGAGAGTTGGTCTATTCGAATTGGAAGAGAAGCGATCAGTTGTTCATCCCAAGACAGAGATTTTCGATTCAGAAGTCCAAGCCAGGATGCGACGGAGTAACTTACGGCAGACTGACCAAATAGTTTCCATTCAAGATATTCTCCGATTGATATCCAGCGGGAAACCTGTTTAAAAAGAGTGGGTTTTGTCTTGGCGAACCATCGAAAATAGGCGGGGAGATAACAGGGATGAAAATGGCAACCTGTTCGATCATGAATGATTGATTCATCGAACTCTGCCCTAAGACCGGCGACCTCACCATAGGCCTGTGTGTCGGCGTAGGTTGCGAGAGGAGTGATCGCTTGGTTCGAACTGTTCACGCCGAGGATATTACCAACAAAGGTGCAAGGGGCGACCGCAGCAATCTTTGTGCCCAAAGAGGCAGCCTGTTCCATAACAGAGTCGATACACTTCCAGGTACGTTCTAAAATAAGATCGGGATTCGCCTCAGAAGCTCCCTCTGTTGTTGTCATGATCTCAAGAGGCTCACGGACTTCCATGCCTCTCATCGCCCGCCCCAAACGGTCGAA
The DNA here is from genome assembly GCA_964393245.1 of uncultured Syntrophaceae bacterium. Lineage (GTDB taxonomy): Bacteria > Desulfobacterota > BSN033 > BSN033 > UBA1163 > CAYMJV01. Next base: position 408 of record CAYMTD010000586.1, on the reverse strand, counting down.
GAGAGCGGTTCGAACCGCAGAGGTGCCAATATCAATCGAAAGGATATAAGGTCCCTCACGCCGTTCTCTTGAGATTATAGGCATCTGAGATCCCATCCTTTAACCGAAGCACGATGATACCACATTTCTCCTCAAAAAATAAAAGTCCTGTCTCTAATTTTTTCCGTTTGCACGAGATCAACATTGACACGGCCATTCAATAATTTATACTTGTGACAATAAAAGTCATATTTCTGTGGTTTTCCAAAATTTCAATTCTCAAGCAACCCCTTTAAAATCAAAGGGTTTTTTGCGTTTGATTCGCTTTGGCACCAAAATTGCTCAATCTCGGAGAAGCAATAGAGTAAGCTACATCGACATCGCCGATAAAGCCAAACCACGAGCAATCGTGGGACGGAAAGCCACGCT
>CAYMTD010000585.1:0-1881 GCA_964393245.1 uncultured Syntrophaceae bacterium | reverse complement strand
CCCCCCGAGTACAGACAATCCCTAACGGATGGCCTTCCATCGGTTTGATTTGATGCAGCCGCCCTTCTTTCATCACGATCTTAACCCCACACCCTGACGGACAGATCCCACAGAGCCCCTTCTTCAGTTCACCCTCTACCACTTGCTGACCTCCCTACGAGAAATTTTAGTCTTTTATAACAGCTAATTTGATGAAAGGCTACCTTTCTCTTGGATCGTGATATCTCTCCGAAAAAATGATTGACAATAAAGACACCATGAATATAATACTGGCTCTGGTATAAGGGTCATCGCCATGGACATAAAGCGGGATTATTATGAGGATATAGAGCTCTTCAAGAGCGGGACAATCCTCTTTTGGTCTATCGTCTTCCTGGTCTTCCTGGGGATTTTACCGTGGCTCATCACCAAGTATCACCTTCTCGGGCTATCCATCTATATTGTCAATCTCATCACCATCCATGCCATCGTTGCCATTGGTCTCAATATCTTGGTGGGATATACAGGCCAGATTTCGATGGGCCACGCAGGATTCTTCGCCATCGGAGCCTTCACAACGGTCTTCCTCAAATTGAAGGGGGGACTCCCCTTCCCAATAGCCCTTCCTGTTGCGGGATTCATTTCATCCGCCTTCGGATTCCTCCTGGGGCTTCCCGCCCTTCGCCTAAAGGGACCCTATCTGACCATCGCCACGCTCGGGTTTGGCATGACGATCACCACCATTATCAAGCACATGGAATTCTTTGGCGGAAGGATGGGACTTCAAGCTCCAAAGCTCTATCTCTTTGGAACTCCGATGAAGGATATCCATCTCTATTATATGATTATGATCATTGCTGTGGTCATGGTCATCGGTGCCGTGAAGCTGATCAAGACGAGGGTGGGCCGCGCCTTTATTGCTATTCGAGATAGCGATATCGCTGCCGAAGCTATGGGAGTCAATCTCACCTATTATAAGACCCTATCCTTTGCAGTGAGCGCCTTTTACACGGGGATTGCAGGCGGTCTCTACGCTTTTATTCTTGGTTTCATCAATCCTGAGAGTTTCCATCTGATCATGTCGATCACCTTTTTGGCTATGGTCGTTGTGGGAGGACTCGGATCGATCATGGGTTCAATCTGTGGAGCGGTTCTCATGACGTATCTCGACATTAAACTCCAGGCAATCCAGGATATCCCCGCGATCGGACCTGCTCTGGTCACTTTTTCGCAAAAATATATGTCCATTGGAGGAATCTCCAATATTGCAGTCATTGTTTATGGGTTGATCATGATTCTGATTGTGCTTTTCGAACCCTTGGGGATCTTCGGGTTCTGGATTCGGACCAAGAAGTACTGGAAGACATGGCCCTTTTAAAACACGGTTCGGAGTAATTTAGTTCGGAGTTCGGAGAATTTGGTTTTGAAACTCTGAACTCTAAACTCCGAACTCATAACTCACTCGGGAGAGTGCAATGTTTGGTCAGCTCATTGTCAGTGGTTTGGCGGTTGGAGCGTGCTATGCCCTCCTCGCTATTGCCATGGTCATTATCTACAAGACCTCCGATGTTTTAAACTTCGCGCAGGGAGAAATGGCCATGGTCAGCATCTTTGTGGCTTACACCCTTCTGGATGCCCAGCATGTCCCTTTCCCCTGGGCAGTGGTTCTCACGTTCATCTTCGCCATTTTTCTTGGCATCTTCTTCGAGATCGTCTTTTTGAGGCAGGCCAAGGACCCAAACATCTTAGGGTTGATCATCATTACCCTTGGGTTCGAAATGATTCTCATGGGATTTGCTGGGTGGAAATGGGGACCAGACCAAAGGTCATTTCCTTTTCCTGTTTCGAATATCGAGGCGTATAATTTCAGTGGGTTAATCATCAGCAAGATCAACTTCTGGA
>CAYMTD010000584.1:0-1883 GCA_964393245.1 uncultured Syntrophaceae bacterium | reverse complement strand
CCCTCATGGATGAGCTCACGGGTTTGTATAATCGGCGAAGATTCTTTATTTTGACGGAGCAATCTCTGAAGATGTCCATTCGGACGAAGAAGAGCTTATTGCTTCTCTTCATCGACATGGACAATTTGAAACGGATTAATGACCACTATGGTCACAGTGAAGGAGACCAGGCATTGATTGACCTGGCCAACATCCTCAGGAAGAGTTTTCGCCAGTCAGATATCATCGCCCGGATCGGAGGAGATGAATTTGTGGTTCTGTCAGAATCTGGCGATGAGACCAGTGAAATTCTAACCCGTCGTCTTCATGAAAACATAAAAGATTATAATGCCGGGGGGTCTCGACCATATACTCTTTCCATTAGTGTAGGGAGGGCTCAGTTTGACCCCAACCATCCAATTTCGATAGACGAACTTCTCGCTAAGGCGGATGCCTCGATGTATGCTCAGAAGAAGGGAAAGTTAAAGGCCTCCTCCTCTTAGGGTTTCCCTTTTTCCTTGATACCCAGCTACTAAAGAACAACAGTGGCATCTACCGCAATGGGTTCTCCATTCACAATCAAGAGCGGGTTGACATCAATCTCCTGAATCTTTTCGAACGTCAGCGCAGAGGATCACGGACGGTCCCCACGATCAGTTCAAGACCGCCCTTCAACATTAGCTGAAGTAGGGAAAAAGAGGGTGCGGGCTTGAGGAAGAAATCCATTAGCCTTTCCACACTGCAGCCGATTCGGAATATCGGTCTTGGTTTTAGAAAATTTAGGCTCTAAAGCTCCGCCCTATGGGGGCTTCATGAATGAGTAAAAAGGGGAGGTCACTTACAACGTTGTTGCCCTCCGCGGGGTTATCTTGTTTCCCTCGCATCTAAAAAGGACACAAAAAACCGATTTCCTCTCAAAATAGTCGAGGGTCCGCAGAAGGCGGACCCTCGAATTCTAATCCTTCAGGCATGGATTTCGATTTCTCTCAGAGCTCAATTTTAACTCTGAGGGCGTTCCGTTCGTGGGCCTCTTGGAAATCCCTTTTCTCGAGATCCGGGGATTTTAACCAAGAGACAGGAAGTTATTTTTTTGGAGGTACAATGGCTTCCTTGCAAGCCTTGGCAATACGCATCTTCACCACGGTCTTGGCAGGGATGTTGATTTGCTCACCCGTTGCGGGGTTGAACCCTTTCCTTGCTTTCCGTTTGGACAGAACAAGTTTGCCAATGCCTGGAAAAGTGAAAACACCGGACTTTTTGGTTTCGGAGATGGCCAATGCGGCCATTTCTTCAACGATCGCCGCACCGGTCTTCTTTGAAAGATCGAATTTCGCAGCAAAGTGAGACGCAATCTGAGACTTCGTAAGGGGCTTTTTTGCCATATCACCATCCTCCTTTGAATTAGGGTATGAATAACCAGTTTCAGCCTGCAACTATAATTGAAATGAGAACCCGGTGTCAAGTGGAAAATGCAATTTTTAGGGATCACCTCCTCGACGCCCCGGTTTTCCCCCTTCCGATAGCTGCCTCCAAAGGGTTGACTTAGGTCAAGGAAATTATTTTCGGATTATTAGAATAATGATTAACGGGAATAAAGTGATCTTTATCCTGACATGGAAAGAAAGGAGGATTAGAGGTTATGCCCATAAGGGCGGCGATTTCTGAAAAAGAAAAATCCGATATCCAAACCCTGATGAGGTTCGTAGGGATCTATTGCCGTGAGAATCACAACGGGGGAAAGGTTCCTTTTACATTCAAGCTGCTCGATCTCAAAGAGATCGTAAAAAAGGAGATTCCTCTTTGTCCGGATTGCCAGCGCCTGCTGACCTACGGCTTGACCATGAGGCTTAAATGCCCCCACGATCCCAAGCCGATGTGCAAGAAATGCGAAACTCAATGCTACC
>CAYMTD010000583.1:0-1888 GCA_964393245.1 uncultured Syntrophaceae bacterium | reverse complement strand
TACTTGGCGATCTTCGATTCAAGTTCTTTATGAATGTCGAGCGTCCCGCAGATGAAACGAACGCTGGCCATCCCGAATCCATACTTTTCAAGGCCCTCAGAAGCAGCTCTACGAATCCTCGGATCATTGGCTAAGCCCAGATAATTGTTCGCGCAGAAGTTAATCACGTCTCCCTGCTTGACCCTGATGTGAGCCGATTGCGGGGTCAGGATAACACGCTCTTCTTTGTAGAGACCGGCCTGTCTAATCTCTTCAAGCTCTTTCACGATTCTTTCTGGAATCTTTCCGGACATGAAAGCATCCTCCTTAAATCAGTCTGCGTTCGTGTTTCTCCCTGATGACCCTCAGCATCTCTTCGGTCATCATGCTCAGGTCATATTTTGGATTCCACCCCCATTCCTCCCTCGCACAAGAATCATCCATCTTGTTGGGCCATGAATCAGCGATGCTCTGCTTGATCGGATCGATATTGTAGCTGATCTCAAAATCGGGAATATGCCTTCTGATCTCTGCGGCGATCATTTCCGGACAGAAACTCATTGCCGTTACGTTAAATGAGTTCCGATGTTTTAACTTAGAGGGATCCACCTCCATCAATTGAATGGCTGCTTCAAGGGCATCGGGCATATACATCATGTCAAGAAATGTCCTGGGCCCCAGAGGGCAGACATACCTCTTCTGTTTCACGGCTGCATAAAAGATTTCGACGGCGTAGTCTGTAGTTCCACCCCCTGGAAGTGTCACATTCGAGATAATTCCTGGGTAGCGGACGCTTCGCGTGTCGACGCCAAATCGTTTGAAATAGTAATCGCTCAGCAGTTCCCCGGCAACCTTCGTAATCCCGTACATCGTCTGGGGCCTCTGGATCGTATCCTGCGGCGTATTATCCAGAGGTGTGGAGGCGCCAAAAGCGCCGATCGAACTGGGTGTGAAAATCGCACATCGATACTCCCGAGCTACCTCCAGGACGTTTAAAAGGCCATTGATACCAATGTGCCACACCTCTAAGGGCCTCGCTTCTCCGACAACCGAGAGGATGGCGGCCAGGTTGTAAACGGTATCGATCTCATGTCTTCCGATAACTGAGGATAGCTGTTCTTTATTCGTGACGTCAACCGTTTCCACGGGGCCCGACGCCATCAACTCCCTTGAGGGACCAGTCTTATGAATCCCCGCGACGACGTGGGTATTGCCATACCTTCTCCGAAGTTCAACGGTCAATTCCGAACCGATCTGGCCTGTCGATCCAATGACAAGAATCTTTTTCATGTTTCCCTTCCCTTTACTCCACTCTGGCATCTTTCGAGATGATCAAAACAATGTTTCGATGCATTATACTCAATCAACAACCCTTGTCAATTTCAGATTCCATCCTTCTCCTGCCCCGCTGGGACAGACCGGTACAGACTCCGGTCATTCACCCCATTAGAAAATCTTCTTTGCCAACAAGCCCCCTCCATGGGCAACCTACTTCTAACGGGGTTTACAAAATTGAAATGTTATGTTATTTGGCAGTCGTTCAGCCGCATCAGTTCTTTCAACGTAATAATGCCACGCTTTCCGGAGGAAATGCCTTGAATTTTAGTCTCTGGCAAAAAATTGTTGATAACATCTCTCGTGTGATCGTGGGTAAACAACAATCGATGGAACTCGTTCTGGTTGCCCTATTCTCGGATGGCCACGGACTGATTGAGAACATCCCAGGCTTAGGAAAGAGATTGCAGAGCCTTCCTCGGGTCCAGCCGGAGGAGGCAATGGAGAATTAATGACTCCGCGTGAAAGCAGCTGCTGGATGGAGCTTTTGGAGTCGATCATCGAAGCATTCCATCAAGAGGTTTACGCAGAAACCACTCCCAGTGAAAGGCAGTTGTCTCAAGTTCGGTTTGCG
>CAYMTD010000582.1:0-1892 GCA_964393245.1 uncultured Syntrophaceae bacterium | reverse complement strand
GATCGTAGAAGATGGAAAGTTGAGCCACAGTCTTCAGGTGGGCCCGAACAATCCTGCTGGCCAGTTCCTTGGCAAAAACGGAGATGGGATCGGTGCCCCCTTCTATCTTATGAAGAACCTGGTCTCTCCTCTCTTGAAGGGAAGGGCACCTCTCAACTTCCATCTGGAAACGGGCGTAGAGGTCCCAGCAGAAGTAATCAAGCGGCTTCTCCTTTGGAACCTTATCCCACATGGGCCCAAAATCGGATGAGCCCTCGGCGTAAAAGGGAGGGTCAAGATAAAGAAGGGCTGTCACCACGTCGACCACCTGAACTCCCGTATCGTCGATATAATTACAAACCTCGGTTGTAAAACTGAGCCATTCCAAAACCCGAGCTATGGTATCTCCAATGACAGCATTCCGGAGGTGGCCGATATGCATGGCTTTATTGGGATTGACACTCGTATGTTCAATGAAGACCTTCTCCTTTTGTGCAGGTGCTGCTTTTCCGAAAAGATCTCGTTCTTTGAAAATCTGACTCATCAGATCTCTTGCCAAGCCCGCCCAATCCACTTTGAAATTGAGGTATCCAGGGGGTGACACTGTAACATCCAGAATATAAGGCGGAAGCTCTCTCATCAGTTGGTCAGCCACCTCCTGGGCAATCTTGATGGGAGACTTTTTTTTCTCTTTTGCCAGAGCTAAACAAACGGCGCTTGAGAAATCACCCAACTCCCGCTTTGGAGGGACATTGAAAGGTACCTCCTCGATCCCCAAGATTGAATTCAATAAATTAGCAACCCCTTCTCTAATCATTTTTCTTCAATCCGGTTCCATTATTATGGGGGAAGGGTTGAAATGTCAAGCCATAGAATTTGAAGTTAAAATTGACAGTTCAAACACCTGAGGATATAATCGGATGCGATCTTGAAGAAAGTTTACCGGAGTCCCTAGCGAATGACTATCTTCGATCCATTCCAATCTCTAAAGGGTTTTCCCATAGCTGTCGAGAAGCTCTATCCCAAATCCTTTATCCTTAAAAAAGGATTGACGTACGGATTGATCCGGATAGCTGAAGGCAAGAAATTGGCTGTGTTAGGGGAAAACGACCGTGTTCTGAAAGACCCCTTTCACGGGCAATCCTACCATCATGCAACCACCTTGAAGCTCTGTGATCTTTCCGGCGAGAATACAAACTGTCTCATGGAAATCTTTCCTTTCACAAAACCCGTTTCCCTCCGAGAACATAGAATCACCATAGGAACCGGCGATAGGCTTGGCACAGCCACTCCGGGCCATATTCGTGCTGCACGAAAATTTAACGTTCGCCCTGTCCTGGCCCAGCAGTCTGTCCGTGAAAATACCCAGACAGGAAGGAGTTATGAAAAGGTGGTCAATGACGCCGCCTGGGCGGTTTTCCAGGAAAATTACGAAGATAAATATGGAGCGGATGGGGATCACCTTAAATCCCTTCAGGAGATCAAGGAGGCGCTCCGGGCACGCGTCTCCATGATTACGCTCGATCTCTCCGAAAAACTGAACCCATCGGCTTTCGATTATTCAAGGGAGCAGTTGGCCCGTCAATTTGAGGAAGAAATTGAGAAGGGAGACCGAGAAGTCTGGCTCCACCTCTTCTTGGATAAGGAATTCAGATTCAGAGGTCCCCATGGAGAGTTTTCCATTCATTTTGACGAGGAGAGTGTAAAACGAAATCTCCTCCTTTTTCACAAAGCCATTGATTTCACCGAAGAGGTCTACCAATTTATCCTTTCAGAATTCGGAAATCGGCACATGGTCGACTTCGAAATCTCTGTTGACGAGACCCCCTTCCCTACCACTCCGGAAAACCATCTCTTTTTCATCATTGCCCTAAGTCACAGAGGTGTTAAGATTGATGCCCTTGCTCCACGCT
>CAYMTD010000581.1:0-1898 GCA_964393245.1 uncultured Syntrophaceae bacterium | reverse complement strand
CTCCAAAAACGGGGAGATCAACAGATTTTAGAATCTGAACGACCCTCGCTAAGGAAACCGGGAGGAAAGGACGCCCGATGAGATAGCCTCCAATGACAGGCGCTCCGAAAGGCACCTCTGCCTCCACATCCACATAAATGCCACTTGGTGCATTGTGCGCCGTAATAAAGGAGATTTCTCTTTCTGTCCAACCTTTCACCGCATCGATCAGAGGTTCCATCATCGGACTGATTTTTACCCCGAAGGGGATGTTCACAGATTTGGCAACTGATGCAACGATCTTGAAGCTGGATGTCAAACTCCTCTCTAATTCCCCTCTCATGGACGGGGATGAGAAGTTGAGTTCCAGCATATCGGCTCCAGCTCTTTCGAACCCTTTGGCCACCCTCTTCCAAACCGAAATCTCGTTGGGCTTTTCATAAAAGCTCACAATAAGGGGAATCCGATTTTTCTTGCAAACGTGGGCGATCTCCGGGACATTCTTCTCCATCACCACATCCATCTCTTCCACATGAGGAGAGGCGAGTGAATAGAAGCTTCCAGATTTTCGATAAGCTGTATCAAAACGGGCCAATGGAAATTGGTAAGGCCTGAGCCTGATTCTGAATTCAGGAGAGGTGGTAAAGGTTTTAGTGACCATCCCTCCCACACCTGCCTCGGCTATTCTCTGAGCCGATGCTTTGTCAAAGACTAATTCAGAGGCTGCGGGCAGGACGGGATTCTTGAACCTCACACCGGCAACCTCAACCCTTAAATCGATTTGGGTGGCCCCTGCTCTTATCATGTTTGGCCGTTACAATTTGATGGTACCCTTTTCAATCTCAGCCAAAATCACTTCTTTTCCAATCTGGATATGTTCCTGGGCGAGCTTTTTCAAGAGTTGGACGTCTCTCTTCTTGATGGCATCGACCATCTTCTTGTGATGCTCAATAGAAATCTTGGCCTTCAAAGGAACCCTGAGAATGGCCGATCTGTATTGGAAGATTTGATCCCTCAGTTCATTGATGATGGAAAGCAACCTTTCGTTTTCTGAAAGTCGATTTAGATAGTCATGGAATTCTGTATTCAATTTACTAACTTTGTTCAATTCTTTCTTTTGAATGAATTGTTCCGACTCCTTGATATTCCTTTCCAGCCAAAGGATGTCTTCTTTTCTGATATGCTGGATCGCCAGACCGACGGCGTAACTCTCCAAGAGGCTTCGAATATCAAAGATCTGGTCAATATCCTTTTGGGTGAATCGGCTGATGATAAACCCCCCTCTCGGAAGACGGCTGACAAATCCCTCGTGTTCAAGTTTCAGGAGAGCTTCCCGAATAGGGGTGGGGCTAAAGCCAATCTCTTGGAGAAGGCGGCCGATGGAGATCCTTTCCCCAGGCGCGAATTCCCCAGTGAGAATGGCTTCTTTGATCGAAAGATAGACTTCGTTTCTGAGAATAGGCCTTGCGAGGGATTTGAGCTTGGTAAATGAATTCGGCATTTGATATATCAAATATCAAATACCAAATATCGGCTTTTGTCAAGTTTTTTTGTCTACTAAAGATAGTCCCTTTTTTAGAAATCGATTGAAAGGCATTGTTTAAGCCGGTGATTTATGGTAAGATTTTATGCTGGATTTTTACGAAAGGTGGACTTTTATGGATATCAAGAAGATCATGAGAAAGATTGAAGAGACAGAGACACCTAAAGTGAACAAAGTGGCTGTGGCTTATTCCGGAGGACTCGATTCCTCCCTTTCTATTGAATTGCTTAGACGAAAATATAAAGCAAAGGAAATCCTTCCCATCACGATCGACGTGGGGCAGGGAGAGGAGGAGGTCCAGGAGAGCCGAAGAAAGGCAAGAGTGCTCAAGATTAAACCCCTCTTTTTCGATCTTCGGAAGGAGTTCACCGAGGTC
>CAYMTD010000580.1:0-1898 GCA_964393245.1 uncultured Syntrophaceae bacterium | reverse complement strand
AGACGTATGCCTACCTGAGGGATATTACGGAAAGAAAGAGGATGGAAAGAGAGATCCGGGAAGCGACGAAACGGTTTGAGAAGATTGCCGAGATGGGAGAGGATGGAATCATCGTTTTTGATCAAGATTCTCACATAGAATTTGCCAACCAGATGGCCTCCGAGATCACGGGCATTCCAAAAGACCAGATCCTCAATCGGGAATTCTTTTCCTTCATTGGCAAGAGCGATGAGGATTTTTTGGAGGAGATGGTGATGCGGGGTGAGGGTATGGGGCAAAAGGTCTGTACGGAGATGGCGATTAGAACTCCTCAAGGATTGGTTAAAGATGCAGAGGTTTGCCTGGCTCCCGCACAATCGGAGGATGGCCAAATCAAGACGTACGCCTATATCCGGGATATCACGGAGAGGAAGAAGTTTGAGAAGGAGTTGAGAGAATCGGAGGAGAAATTTCGAAATCTGTTCGAAAGGGTGAGGCATGGTCTCTTCATCAGTTCAAAAGAAGGTAAATTTATTGACTGCAATCAGGCCCTTTTGGAGATGGTCGGTTATGAGGATAAAGAGGAATTCTTAAAGATTGATATCGCCAAAGATCTCTATGTCAACTCAGAAGATCGAAAAACATTTCAGAGACTAATCGAAAAACAGGGATTTGTGAAAGACCTCGAAGTTGAATTTAAGAAGAAAAACGGCGAGAAGATCACCGTCCTCCTTACAGCCCATGTGAAGCGGGATGATAAAGGGAGAGTCGTTGGTTATGAGGGACTCAATATTGACATCTCCGAGCGAAAACGGATGGAGAGGGAATTGAAAGAGGCAAACGAATTCCTAACCAACCTAATCGAGAGTTCAGTGGATGGAATCATCGTGACCGATATGAAGGGAAATATCCTCATTTTCAATAAGGGGGCGGAAAACATTTTGGGATATCGCGCAGAGGAAGTGGTGGGGAAGATGCACATCCGGAGCATCTATCCCCCAGGGGTGGCGAAAGAGGTGATGGAAAAGCTGAGGAGCCCCGACTACGGAGGAGCGGGGAAATTGACCTCCTTTCCCATCATCCACCGCAGAAAGGATGGCGAGCTTATTGAAGGAGATCTTTCGGCTTCCTTGATCTACGATGAAAACGGGAGGGAGATCGCAAGCATAGGCATCTTCAAGGATCTCCGGGAGCGGTTGAGGATTGAAAGAGAACTCCGGGAGATGCAGCAGGCTCTTCTTCAATCGGAGAAGCTGGCGGCCATGGGAAGGCTGACCTCGCAGATCGCTCATGAATTGAATAACCCCATTTATGGGATTATGAATACCCTGGAACTTCTCAAGACCGAAATTCCTCCGGAGAGTAAAAGGAGAAGGATCTTAGAATTATCTCTTTCTGAAATTCAGCGCCTGGCGGAGATGCTCAGAAACATGCTCAGCTTCTCTAAGCCCGAAGAGGAAAAGAGGAGGCCTGTCAAAATAAATGATCTGTTAGAAGGGATTCTCCTGGTCATGGAGAAACAGATGAAGGAGTCGAATATTAAGGTGGAGACCCATTTCGACGAGACCCTTCCGGAGGTGATGGCCTCTACGAACCAGATGAGACAGGTGATGTTGAACCTTTTGAAAAATGCAAAGGAGGCCATGCCCAAAGGGGGTGTCCTTACCGTTCGAACAAGCCGCGAGGACCGTAAAGTGACAGTGAGTATACAGGATACTGGAGTGGGTATTCAGGAAGAGATAAGAGACAAGATTTTTGAGGCCTTCTTTACCACCAAACAGAAGGTGAAGGGCGTGGGGCTTGGCCTCTCGGTCTGTTACGGGATTATTAAAGATCATGGGGGAGATATCCGGGTGGAAAGCGAGGTGGATAAAGGCACGACCTTCACCATCCTTCTCCCCATATCCTCCGTTGAGGGT
>CAYMTD010000579.1:0-1908 GCA_964393245.1 uncultured Syntrophaceae bacterium | reverse complement strand
CCCTGCTGGTTGATCAACGAGACCATTTCCTTATTCACCTTCCCGACGAGAACCATTTCCACCACATCCATCGTCTCTTGATCGGTGACCCTCATCCCGTCAATGAACTGGGACTTCTTTCCCATTTTCGCCAGGAGTTGACCGATTTGGGGCCCCCCTCCATGGACGATGACAGGGTTCATCCCGATATATTTCAGCAGGACCACATCGAGAGCAAAAGTTCGCTTGAGACGTTCTTCCTCCATCGCACTGCCGCCGTATTTGATGACGATGGTTTTGTCATAAAACCTTCGAATGTAAGGAAGGGCTTCCACTAATACATTGGCTCTGTCAATTGGATTCTTCATCTTTGCCTTCCTCCAACAAATGCGGAATGCGGAATTAGTCTTAGATCGAAAATCTTTAGAACATTTATTCCGCACTCCGCAATCCGAAATCCGCATTCGCTATAGGATATACCGACTCAGATCCTCATCCTCCACAAAACCTTTTAACTTCTCTCTCACATACCTGGCATCAATGATCATGCTCTTACCCGCACTGTCAGGTGCATCGAAGGATATCTCATCGAGCAACTTCTCCATCATCGTATAAAGCCGCCGGGCGCCAATGTTCTCCGTCCGCTCGTTGATCAGCGTCGCCATCTCGGCGATCTCTGCAATCGCATCTTCTTTGAACTCCAGCTTGACCGATTCCGTTTCCAGCAGAGCCGTGTACTGTTTGATCAGCGCGTTTTCGGGTTCCGTCAGAATCCGAATCAGGTCCTGTTTATTCAAGGAATCCAGCTCCACCCGAATCGGGAAACGGCCCTGGAGTTCCGGAATAAGGTCAGATGGCTTCGAAACATGGAAGGCCCCTGCTGCGATGAAGAGGATATGGTCTGTTTTGACCATTCCGTATTTTGTTGTCACTGTGGTTCCCTCCACGATCGGCAGGATATCTCTCTGAACTCCCTCCCTGGAGACGTCCGGCCCGTAGGCAGACTCCCTTCCTGCAATCTTGTCAATCTCGTCGATAAAGATGATTCCGGACTGCTCCACCCGCTCGATGGCGAGTTTGACCACGGCGTCGATATCGATCAACTTCTGAGCCTCCTCCTGACCGAGAACCTGCAGCGCTTCTGGAACCTTTACCTTTCTCTGCTTCTTCTTCTTGGGAAAGAGGCTTCCAAACATATCTTTAATATTGATGTCCATCTCTTCAAGTCCAGAGGCGGAGAAGATCTCAACCACAGGAAGGTTTCGATCCACGGTCTCCACTTCCACATACTTCTCATCCAGCTTTCCGGCCTTCAGCAACTTCCGCAGTTTTTCTCGAGTGGCCTGCTTCTCGTCTCCTTCCTTAGACTGCCCCTTTCCCGCCGGAGGGAGGAGCAGGTCCAGTAGCCTCTCCTCAGCCATCTCTTCTGCTTTCTTCTGGACTTTTTTGGATTCCTCCATCTTCAACATATTGACAGCCAGGTCCGTGATATCGCGGATCATCGATTCCACATCCCGTCCCACATAACCCACCTCAGTATATTTCGAGGCCTCCACCTTCAGGAAGGGAGCTTGAGCCAATCTGGCCAATCTTCGCGCAATCTCCGTCTTTCCAACCCCTGTGGGACCGATCATGATAATATTTTTCGGAGCAATTTCGTCCCGCAGAGGTGGGGGGATCTGCTGTCTTCTCCAGCGATTCCTTAAAGCGATGGCAACCGCCCGCTTCGCATCCTTTTGACCGACGATGTATTTATCCAGCTCTGATACGATCTCGCGGGGCGTAAAGGTTTGCATTACAGTTCCTCGACAATGATCCGGTCGTTAGTATAAATGCAGATCGACGCAGCGATCTTCATCGCTGACTCTGCAATCGCCCTGGCATCTAAATTCGAATATTCGGTCAGGGCCTTGGCGGCAGCATGGGCAT